>DUOU01000255.1 GCA_012838685.1 Bacteroidota bacterium
CTCTTCCACCATAACAACCTGGAACCTTCTTTCCAAAGCTTTATCCTTTTCGAAATATTTTTGGTATTCGTTCAAGGTGGTCGCCCCGATCGATCTAAGTTCCCCCCTCGCAAGAGCCGGTTTGAGTATATTGGCCGCATCCATCGCCCCTTCAGATTTTCCGGCGCCCACCAAAGTATGTATCTCGTCTATAAAGAGAATTACCTCCCCATTTGAAGCGATAACCTCGTTTATAACCGATTTCAGACGTTCTTCAAATTCACCCTTATACTTCGCTCCCGCGATCAAAGCGCCCATATCAAGCGAAAAAATCACTTTTGACTTCAAATCCTCGGGAACATCCCCCCTCACTATCCTGTGGGCTATCCCCTCGGCAATCGCTGTCTTTCCCACGCCAGGTTCCCCAATCAGAAGAGGATTGTTTTTTGTTCTTCGTCCCAATATCTGGAGTATCCTTCGGATCTCCTCGTCCCTTCCGACTACAGGATCAAGATTCCCGGCACTGGCCTTTTTATTGAGATTGGTAGCAAACCTGTTAAGTGAATCATAAGTATCCTCGGAGGTCTGGCTATTTACGTTCCTTCCCTTTCTGAGTTCAACGATAGCCTCCTTCAAGCTCTTGGGATCAATGCCATTATCTTTCATCAAGCGGCTTCCGTCGTTTTTTGTGTTAAGTATGCCCAAAATCAAGTGTTCAACCGCTATATACTTATCTTTCATCGACTTGGCAATTTCCTCGGCATTTTTAAGAGAGTCCAGTAGTTGAGGTGACATATAGGAATCCGCCCCGGTAACCCGGGAATAACTGTTTATCACAACATCCAACTCCTTTTTCAAAGCGTTCATATTCGCGCCAACCTTCCCAAAAAGAAAATCGGTTATACTCTCGGCAACATTCATCAGCCCTTTGAGCAGATGAGTGGGTTCAACCGACTGTTGGCCTCTCGCCTCGGCTATTTCAAACGCTTTCTGAATAGCCTCCTGCGACTTTATCGTATAGTTTTCCATCTTCATATTTCTTGTGCTATTATAGTTAATTCAATACGGGAACCAATGTTCAAAATCTCTGCCAACACAATTCTTTGCCTTTTTGACACATTTATAGTGTCACTATGGCCATGTAGGGCTATCCTGCGTTTATTCGGGCCAAAAGATTATATTTGCCGCAAACATCAATGAAATGGAGAAAATTTCCTGGAAACCCGGTACAATGATTTACCCTTTACCCGTTGTAATGGTCAGTTGCGGAACTAAAAGGGAAGATTACAATATTATCACGGTAGCATGGACCGGAACAATTTGCACCGATCCGGCGATGTGTTATATTTCGTTACGGCCGGAGCGACATTCGTACGATATAATAAAAAGAAATAGGGAATATGTTATTAATCTGACAACCAGGGATCTTGCCTTCGCAACAGACTGGTGCGGAGTAAAATCGGGTCGAGACCATGATAAATTCTCTGCCATGGGATTGACCCCCATAGCGGCCACAAAAGTCAAATCCCCGATGATAAAGGAGTCGCCTATCAACATAGAATGCGTCGTTAAAGAGATAAAAGAGCTGGGTTCCCACCATATGTTCATCTCTGAAGTAGTGGCGTTGAACGCCGACGATAAATACATCGACCTCAAGACCGGCGCCTTTATGTTCAACTACGCCAGGCCGATTTGTTACAGTCATGGGAAGTACTATGAGACCGGTAAAATGATCGATAGGTTCGGTTTTTCCGTCAGACGCAAAAAATTAGGCAAATAATTTTAAAATATTATATATTTACCCTTGTAGAAACAGTAAGGTTTTATAACTTCAAATCCAAAATTAAACATCCCCCCTATGAGCGAGAAGATACTTGAAACTTTGATGCAACTGTTCGCGATAATCGCGAAACCGCAACGCAACGACAAAGAAAGAAGAGAGGTTGTTGAGGCATTTCTGAGAAAATTACTCAACCAGGAACTGGTAAACAAATATCTGAGTATTTATGATGTCGCTTACGAAGAGGCAGTAAAAAAGCTTGAAAAGAGCAGTGCTGAGCGCAGGGAAGGGGCAATCGCCATAAGGATCAGGAAACTTTGCATGAACATAAACAACGAAGGGCAACTAGATCAGGAGCAAAGGGTATTCGTCGTTATAAAAGCACTTGAATTCTGTAAATCCGGTGACGAAGAGGTCAGCCAGATGGAGCTCGACTTCATAAAAACCCTTGCCGAGGGATTGAACATTAGCGAAGAAGAGTACAATTATATTGAAAAATTTGTACTCAACCCGTTCGACAAACTGCCCGACTACCAGACCATTTTGCTTATCAATGGGGAAGAGAGCTCGAAATACAAAGAGGCGAAGCATATGTACAAAGAGCTTCTGAGAGGAGAGATATGGGTTCTTTTCATCCCCTCCATGAAAATATATTTTGTAAGATTTACGGGAACAGGGGAGCTCTCCATGAACGGTCAGCTTTTGGAAGAGGATAAAGTATATCCCTTCAGCGAGGGTTCTTCGATAAAAGGCTACAAAATAAAACCTATCTATAATTGGGACGTTACAGTGCAGTTCCTGAAAGAGGAGTTCGAGGCTTCAAGGGTTGTATATGAGGTAAACGATATTGAATACAGGTTCAAAGGAGGCAAGGTTGGCATACACCATATGAGTTTCAAGGAGGAGTCCGGGAGAATGGTTGGAATTATGGGCGCCAGCGGTGCCGGAAAATCGACTCTTCTTGGCGTCTTGAACGGACAAAACCCACCGTCAGAAGGAAACGTGATGATAAACGGTGTCGATATTCACCAGGATAAGGAGAAAATAAAGGGTCTTATTGGATATGTTTCACAAGACGACCTTCTTATTGAAGATCTTACTGTATTTGAAAACCTATATTACAACGCTAAACTCTGCTTTGGAAACCTATCTGAGGAAGAGATTACGAAAAGGGTCGACGAAACCCTGAAAAGTCTGGGTCTCTTTGAGATAAGAAACATGAAAGTTGGAAGTCCGCTTAACAAAAAAATCTCGGGAGGGCAGCGTAAAAGACTTAATATATCGCTCGAGCTTATCAGGGAACCGGCCATTATGTTTTTGGACGAACCAACATCAGGGCTCTCATCGCGCGACTCTGAGAATATACTCGACCTTTTGAAAGGGTTGGCCAGAAAAGGTAAATTACTTTTTATCGTTATTCACCAACCATCTTCCGATATTTTCAAGATGTTCGATAAACTTATAATTCTTGACACCGGAGGATACCTTATATATAATGGTAACCCCATAGAGTCTATCGAATACTTTAAGAGAAAAATGGAGCAGGCCAATTACAATGAAAGCGAGTGCTATGCCTGCGGAAATGTAAATCCCGAGCAGATCTTCAACATTGTGGAGACCAAAGTGTTTTCGGAGACCGGTCAGCCTACTGATACCAGAAGGAAGTCGCCAAAAGATTGGAGCGATGCCTATAAAGCGGAACAAAAGGAGGAAAAGATTGATCCCGGAAGCGGAATTCCCGAAATCCAGTTCAGGCCTCCTAGCAAATTCAAACAATTCGTAATTTTCACCAAAAGAGACATTTTATCTAAGATAGCCGACACCCAATATCTTCTTATCACACTTCTGGAGGCTCCCATCCTGGCGGCAGCGCTCTCCGTGCTGATAAAATATTTCGATGAAAGCGCGCTGAACGCCAAATACACTCTTTTTGACAATGTCAACCTACCTGTTTATATATTCATGTCGGTTATCATTGCCATTTTCATGGGCCTTACGGTCAGCGCCGAGGAGATAATAAAGGACAGGAAAATTCTGAAAAGGGAAACCTTCCTGAACCTTAGCTGGAACAGTTACCTATCGTCCAAAGTATTCGTACAGTTCGGCATATCGGCTATTCAGGCCTTTACTTATGTTTTGATAGGAAATTCCATTACCGGTATCAAAGGGATGATGTTTGAATATTGGCTGGTACTCTTCACCTGTTGGGCTTCAGCGAATATGTTGGCATTGATTGTTTCCGACAGTTTCAACGCTGTTGTAACTATTTATATTTTGATCCCTTTCCTCGTAATACCCCAGATCATTCTCAGTGGTGTTATGGTAAAATTTGAGAAACTTAACCCACGACTGTCATCTCCTGTGGAAATTCCTTTTTACGGGGAGCTTATAACCGCAAGGTGGGGTTATGAGGCCTTATGCGTCAAGCAGTTCAAAGACAACAGATACGAGAAGCAGTTTTATATCTACGACAAAGCCATGAGCCAGGCTAAATACAAAAAGGATTATCTTGTTTCTGAACTGAAGGGAAAACTTGAAAGCATTAAGTCTGATCTGAACAGGGAGGCCAAAAGCGATAGTTACGAAAGCAATATAAAAGTAGTTTACAACGAACTGAAAAAAGAGGCCGAAGGAATTTCAAAATTGGAGTTTCCCGATCTTGACAAACTGACTCCTTCAACAATTACACTGGAAATAGTCAATGATGCGCTTGATCATGTTGAGACCATTCGAAGATATTATGTGGCGTACTCAAATAACGCCAAGAATTTGAAAGATGATATAGTATCGAAACTTCAGGGGCAGGACAATGAGGCTTTTCTGAAATTAAGAGATGATTATTACAATAAGTCTTTGGAAGAATTCGTGACAAACAAAAACGAAACATTAAAAATTGTGGAGTACAACGGCGAAATTTTTCAGAAACTTGACCCGATATTTATGGATCCTTCCCACAATTTTATCAAGGCGCATTTTTACTCTCCCACAAAAAAGTTGTTTGGCCAGAACATTGACACATTCTGGGTCAATATAATGGTTATATGGGCCATGACACTCCTTTTTTATGTAATACTTTACTTCAGACTGTTGAAAAAGACTCTTGAATTCGCGGAAGGAATCGGCAAGTATAAGGACTAAAAACATAGAGAGCTACCATGTTGGTAGCTCTCTAAAAATCTGGAAATATTTCTAAAAAATTAACTACGTAATCAGGTATACCTGTGACTTATAAGTAGCAGTTAAGCTATCTCAATCATTTTGAACGGGACTCTGATTATGGATTCATAATCCTCACCTGCTTCCAGCATATCTTCATCATCCTCTTCGTAATACCAATTTATCTGTACCTCATTTTTTGCCTTGTGGATATTCTCAAGACGCTTGAAAATATCAAGGATACATTTAGAGGAACTGGTATTAAAATATTCCAATCGGATATCTACGACAGTCTTCTCAAGAGGAGACTCTTTGTAGCGATCAAGCCAATCAACCAAAGGTTTGTAAAACTCTACGGAGTTTTCCGGAATTGAACGCCCTTTAATTTCAAATACCCCCTCACTAGCGTCAAACTTCACAGTAGGTGTTTTTGGTGTTCCTTCAATAATGATCGGTTCCATTATAATAAAGTATTAAGTGTTATTACCATTTTTGTCCCTCTTCTGAATCATCGATAACGATGTTCATATAAAAAAAACAATATTCATCGTTATACTTTTCAAAAGTGTAATTGAGCTTTCTTCCCGTCTTCTTCGCGATATCTACCAAACCCAATCCTCCTCCCCCTTTATCAGAAATTCTCTGATGGTTGAGTATAAACTTATACAACTCTTTTATCTCCTCAAAAGTAGATTTATTTATTCTTTGTAATCTCTCTTCCAACTTAGGTAGATGCTCAACATGAACGAAGTTACCCGTAACAATTCTATAACCGCGTTCTAACTTCTGTATTACCACCACACCAAAACGCTCCGCCTCCTGATCATAAAAATCTTCCGGGACCTCATCAACATGGTGATACAGATTCTGTAGGCTCTCAACCAAAACATTATAAACCTTTTTTCGAAGTTTTGGAAGTTCATCACTGCTGATCATCCTATCCTCAATCGTGTCAAGTATCTTGTTTATAACATCAGAGTCTATATTCCCCCTAACATCAAGGATTACTCCATCCTTAACATGCTGTTTTATATAAGTATCTACATTAAAGCCCATCAAGCTTCTATTAAGAAAATACCCCTTTAACGGAACAAATATAACCAATAAAATTTATATCTGAATCCATCCATCCATTAAACCCTAAAAATAGTATTCTTTTTTGAGAAAAAGGAAAGCTTACCGAAATTTTTTATCAATTTATATGCTCTGTTCTAAATTTATCCCCTTTCTGCTTCCCTCATATATCTCATATCCGGCGAAAATACACTCTATTGAACCGTTGAACAACACCTTCCTGGCAAAGGGTTTCAATCCAATCTTGTGTAAGTACTCCTTGCCTGAAGTTATCACCCATGCCTTGTAACCCCCACATTTATGTTTCAATACTGAACCAATGTCGCCATAAAGCCTGTCCAATTGCTCCGGTTTGATTCTCTCTCCATAAGGAGGGTTCATAATGATCGTACCTGGTTCGCCAGTTGAGATAAACTCTCTGAAGTCTGCTTTCCTTACATCCACATAATCCAACAACCCTGCTTTGGTTAGATTTTCCCGTGCTATTTTAACAGCCGCCTCTGAAATATCGGAACCGCCCACATTTATTTGACCAACCATTTTTTTTGAATTTTCTTCAGCAACAATCTTCTTGAAAAGATTTTCGTCGTAATCGTTCCAGTTCATGAATCCAAAGGAACCCCTGAAAAAACCTGCCGGAATATTGGCCGCCATCATCGCTGCTTCAATCAAGATCGTTCCCGATCCGCACATCGGATCCATTAACCTTTCCCTCCTATCCCAACCCGACAAAGTTATCATACCAGCGGCCAATACCTCATTTAAGGAGGCCTCTCCATGGGCGGTTCTATATCCTCTCTTATATAAAGGTATAACTGACGAGTCCAAAGAAATTGTTGTTTTTGTGTGGCTTATGTGAAGATTCACGACAATATCCGGCTTAACATTGTCCACCGAAGGTCTTCTACCCTGTTTTTGTCTGAAAAAGTCGGCAATAGCATCTTTAAGAATCAACGCGGGATATCCTGTATGGTTAAATATTTTGGAGTTGACAACAGGCACAACCAAAAAAGAGGTATCTGCGTCCATATAAAGTGACCAGTCAATTTTTGAGGCCTCATCATAAAGATCCTCTTTTGACCTAATAATAAACTCACCTATCGGGAACAAAACCGACATCGCCAAACGTGACGCATAATTTACACGATATAACTGCTCTTTTCCTCCGGAGAAAATAACCGCCCTGTTCACAGGTTTGACATCCCTTGCTCCTAGCGCCGACAGTTCCCTGGCCAGAAGTTCCTCCAAACCGAATAGAGTCTTGGCTACAAATTTCATCTGTTTTTCAGAATAGAGTTATACCCATCTTTATCCGATAGGATACGCAAGGCCGCATCAATTGCCGGATCATTTTCGTTTACAATCATATAATATTCGTTGGACCTCCAGATACTGTTAGCCACCAAGGCTTTTAAAACCAACAGAATCTCTTTTTCCGATTTTCTGTATTGTCGTTCATCATATTTTACGCCCGCATTTTCACCTTGGGCAATAAACTGTTTGATTTCATCTTCGGTAAACTCAAACTTCCCCTTAAACTCATCAAAGTCGCCATATCTAACCAAAATATTTTCCCTGTTCTTGTCGGCGTACTCCAAGACAAAACTGTTGAATACCCCCATCCTTGATAAGGTACCGTAATAATTGGAGTAGTGTGATGTATCCACAGCGACAAAAATGTCGGGCAATATTCCACCTCCTCCAAAAACATCCCTCCCGTTTACCAAAGTGCTATACCGTAACGAATCGGGGAAATCAACGGTGGAAGGAGACAACAGTTCCGTATCGGTAAATCTGCTGTAATAATTTTTCAGATACGCATCGTACCCTTCATCATAGGGACTTTGGATCAAGCGACCGGTTGGTGTGTAATATCTGGCCAAAGTCAACCTTATCATTGAACCATCCGTTAGATAAAACTGTCCCTGCACCAGCCCTTTGCCAAAAGTCCTCCTGCCAATTATTACCCCCCTGTCCCAGTCCTGTATCGCCCCCGAAAAAATTTCACTGGCCGAAGCCGAACTTTCGTCAACCAGAACTACCAAGCGCGATCCGGACAGGTCGCCTCCCCCATTTGAAACAAAATCCTGACGGGGGGTCTTCCTCCCCTCCATATAGACAATCAATCTTTTGTCATCAAAAAAATGGTTGGCCATATCCGTAGCGGCCGACATCACTCCGCCACCATTACCCCTTAAATCGATAATGATATTTTTGGGATTTGACTTTCTCAGCCTTGATATGGCATCCTTAAACTCTTGTTCGGTAGTCGCGGCGAACTTGTTGAATCTGAAATAGGCGGTCTCTTTGTCTATCATATAAGCCGCATCCAAACTCTCCAGTGGTATTTTATCCCTTACTATGACAAAATATATGATCTCATTTACTTTGTTCCTGGAGACCCCAACGGTCACCTTTGTGCCTTTCAACCCCATTAACCTTTTTCGGACCCCTTCAGTTGATATTCCGACGCCAGCAACGTTCTCTCCATCAATATATACTATCCTGTCGCCAGCCTTGATGCCTATTTTTTCGGATGGTCCGCCAGATATTGGTTCAATAACGACTATTGAATCATGAAGTAAGTTGAACTGGATGCCAATGCCGTCAAAGTTGCCACTGAGAGATTCATTGATCCCATCCACCTCATCGGCAGGTATATATGTTGAATGTGGATCCAGGTTCCGGAGCAGGCTCACAATCACCTCTTCGGTCAAACTTTTAATATCGGCAGAATCTACATAATAACCGTCAATCAGACTTAATGTTCTGCCAATCTTGAATGTCTCTTCGGTGATTATCTGGGAAAAGGAGAAACTGCCTCCCAACAAAGCGACAAGAACAGCTATCGAGATTTTTTTTGCCATTTTTTACTCCCATTCAATGGTCGCCGGGGGCTTGGAGCTGATATCATATACCACCCTGTTGATACCTTTGACCTTGTTAATTATTTCGTTTGATACTGAAACCAAAAATTCATGTGGCAGATCGGACCAATCGGCTGTCATCCCATCCATAGAGTTCACCGCCCTGAGAGCAATAACGTTCTCATATGTCCTTTCATCTCCCATAAAGCCAACCGACCGGACCGGAAGAAGTACCGCCAGAGCTTGCCAAACCGAATCATACAGTCCTGCTTCGCGCAATGCTTCGATAAAAATATTGTCCGCCTCTTTCAAAATATTGAGCTTTTCTCTCGTAATTTCGCCCAGCAAACGGATAGCCAGGCCCGGACCGGGAAAAGGATGTCTTTTTAAGATAAAATCCGGAAGGTCGAGAATTCCGCCAACTTTCCTTACCTCATCCTTAAAAAGCAATCTAAGAGGTTCGACAACCTTAAGGTTCATTTTTTCGGGAAGACCGCCCACATTATGGTGCGACTTCACGGTAAGCGATGATCCGTTTACCGAGACCGACTCTATCACATCAGGATATATCGTACCCTGGGCCAACCATTCAACACCTTCAATTTTCTTCGCCTCGGCTTCAAATACATCAATAAATACTTTACCAATGATTTTTCTCTTTTTCTCCGGGTCACTCACCCCCTCCAGTGAATCCAGAAACCTATCGGCAGCGTTGACCCCGATTACGTTAAGCCCCAACCCAAGATATGAATCCAAAACCTTTTGAAACTCATTTTTCCTCAACAGACCGTTATCCACGAATATACATATCAGGTTCTTTCCAATGGCACGGTGCAGAAGCGACGCCGCAACGGAAGAGTCAACCCCACCCGAAAGCCCCAGGATAACCTTATCTTCGCCCAAGCTCCGCTTAAGCCCGGCAATTGTGGTTTCCACGAACGAATTCGGGGTCCAATCCCTTGAACAACCACATATACCCACAACAAAATTCTCCAATATCCTCATACCCTCAGTTGTGTGATATACTTCAGGATGAAACTGGGTCCCCCATGTATCTTCACCCTCAACGGAAAAAGCTCCAACCTTTACATCCAATGTGGATCCGATTATCCTGAAATTTGATGGAAGAGCCGATATTGTATCGCCATGCGACATCCATACCTGGGTCCCTTTTTTAATCCCCATAAACAACCCGTCGGTTTGGTCCAATTCTACAAGGTTCGCTTTACTGTATTCCCTTGTTTTTGACGGAAGAATCTCGCCTCCACCGGACTGTACCAAATAGTGTGCTCCGTAGCATATCCCCAATAATGGGTACTTTCCCTTGATGCCCTCTAAGTCGGGAATCGGGGCCTCCTTATCCCTTGCCGAGGCCGGACTCCCTGAAAGGATAACACCTTTAACCGTATCGTCAGGTCCGGGAAAATGGTTATATGGATAAACTTCACAATATACGTTGATCTCCCTGACCCTTCTGGCAATCAACTGGGTATATTGGGAGCCAAAATCTAAAACAATTATTTTCTCTCGCACAGTTATCTGTTTTTAATTAAAAAACAACCTAAAGCCTCAAGGAACAATAGAACATATTTTTCCGGCGAAGGTTCAAAGATATAAATCTTTTCACTCTTGCCGACCAATCTTATAACATTTACCCTCCTCCGCCGGATAGCTCTCCTTGAACAACTCCCTTGCCTCTTCAACCAGATGATCAACATTCTTGTATCTGGACGAAAAGTGTCCGATCAACAGTTTTCCGACATTTGCGTCACGGGCCGTCCTTGCGGCGTCACGGGCGGTAGAATGACCGGTAACCGCCGCCAGTTCAATATGACTCGCATCATAAGTCGACTCGTGGTACAACAGTGTCACATCTTTGACATATGTCGCCAGTTTACTAAAATACATCGTATCCGAACAATAAGCGTAAGACAACGGGGGGGCGGCCGGACAGGTAAGTTCCTCATTAGGTATTACCTTGCCATCCTCGGTTATAAAATCGTTTCCCTTTTTGATCGCCGGTATCCTGGCCACAGGTATCTTGAACCTATCGATACACTCTTTAATCATCAACCTATCCTTCGGTTTTTCCCTGAAAAGAAACCCAAATGTTGGCACCCTGTGTTCAAGCGGGAAAGCGAAGATATCAAGATACCTGTCCTCGCGTATAATCTTAACGCCATCTCCACTTAGGGGATATACTTCAACCGGATAATTCAAGATTATACCAAAATCATCCAGATGGGAATTCAGGATGCGTTCAAAACCATCAGGAGCGTACAGCCTGAGTGGAGTCTCCCGACCCATAAGGTTAAAAGATGATAACAACCCGTAAATTCCAAACACATGATCACCGTGAAGATGGCTGATAAAGATGTCATCTATCCTCCCGAATCTTATCCTGTTCTTTCTAAGTTGGATTTGTGTTCCCTCACCGCAATCTATCAAATAAAACCGCTCATGCACATTCAGCACATGAGCGGATTGGTATCTTTCTGATGTTGGCAAAGCAGAACTAGTTCCCAGTACAGTAAGTTCCATGTCGGTTCTGCCAGGTTAACGTCTCTTACAGGATCATCTTCTCTGCTTCTTTGACTGTCGTCGTAATAGTCAAAACAGTGTCGAGTTGCGAGATCGTTATAAGACGTTCCACAGCTTCATTAAGGCCGCACAGGACAAACTTTCCCCCCGCATTCTTGCAAAGCCTGTTAGCAACAAGTATTGCGCTTAACCCAGAAGAATCGCAATAATTGCATTTCTCAAGATCAAGAATGATATTTTTCTCTCCCTTGCCCGACACCAACACGAGCTCCGATTTTAGTGCAGGAGCTATATGGGTATCTAGTTTCTCGGAGAGAATCCGGATAATAGTTCTATTATCCTTACTTTCTATGTTGAATTCCATAACACTATTATTTAGATCCCCCTTTAATATTATTTAGACCCCCTAATATAATCAATTTTTCTATTCGGCGGATGTTTTATTCGCTTTTTCTTCCATTTCTTCTTTAAGGGCCGCCAACTCCGAAATATCTCCTAATGTGGTCTTCTCGATAACATTGGTCTTTGCTTTCCTTGGCGCTCTCTTAGGCTTCTCAGTATCAGCGCTTTTTTCCGTTTGTTCCGTCGCTTTTTTAGCCTCTTCAAAAGTACGGCTGTGAGAAACAACTATCTTTTTGGCGTTCTTGTTGAATTCCAATACCTTAAAATCGAGCTTTTCTTCAGCCTTCGCCACGGAACCATCTTCTTTTGTAATACCTTTGATAGTGGAGAATCCTTCGATACCGTATGGAAGCGAAACATTAGCGCCCTTGTCGAACACCTCGGTTATTGTTCCTTCATGTACCGAATCTACCGCGAAAATCCCCTCAAAAACATCCCACGGATTCTCCTCGAGTTGTTTGTGGCCAAGACTCAGATGGCGAGTTTGTTTGTCTATTTCGAGAACAACAACCTCTATTTCGGAGTCGATAGAGGTAAATTCTGCCGGATGTTTGATTTTCTTGGTCCACGACAGATCTGAAATATGGATTAGTCCGTCTATTCCCTCCTCTATCTCGACAAAAACACCATAGTTGGTGAAATTCCTGACACGTGCGGTATGTTTGGAGCCGACAGAATATTTTTCTTCGATTTTTTCCCATGGATCCGGCTTGAGCTGTTTGATGCTGAGCGACATTTTTTTCTCTTCCCTGTCGAGTGTCATTATCGCCGCCTCGACCTCATCGCCCACTTTCAAAAATTCCTGGGCACTGCGCAGGTGCTGTGACCAAGACATCTCAGAAACATGAATAAGCCCCTCCACTCCGGGAGCAATTTCAACAAATGCGCCGTAGTCGGCCATTACCACAACAACTCCTTTCACCTTGTCGCCTACCTTCAAATCGGCATCAATTGAATCCCATGGATGTGGGACGAGCTGTTTCAGGCCCAATGCTATCCTGTTCTTATCATCGTTGAAATCCAGGATTACAACATTAAGAACCTGATCCAACTGTACAATCTCTTCGGGATGGTTGACCCTGCCCCACGACAGATCGGTTATATGTATAAGGCCATCAACTCCTCCAAGATCGATAAATACGCCGTATGAGGTGATATTCTTGACTGTTCCCTGAAGAACCTGTCCAACCTCTAGTTTCGAAATGATCTCCTTCTTCTGTTGTTCAAGCTCCGCTTCTATAAGAGCTTTGTGCGAAACAACCACGTTCTTGAACTCCTGGTTGATCTTCACAACCTTGAATTCCATGGTTTTGCCCACATATATATCGTAATCGCGTATAGGTTTGACATCTATTTGCGAACCGGGCAGGAACGCCTCAATTCCAAACACATCCACAATCATACCGCCTTTAGTGCGACATTTGATGAATCCTGTGATTACCTCATCGTTTTCAAGCGCGGCGTTGACCCTCTCCCATGAATTGATAGCACGGGCTTTCTTGTGGGAAATAAGCAACTGCCCTCTTTTGTCCTCCTGACTTTCCACGTACACCTCAACGGTATCTCCAACTTTAAGGTTGGGGTTGTAACGAAACTCGTTCAAACTGACGACACCTTCGGATTTAGAACCGATATTAATAACAACCTCGCGCGGGGTCATCTGTATAACAGTTCCCGTAACAACCTCGTGAACCGCTATAGACGACAGGGTCTCATCGTACATTGCCTCAAATTCCTTGTACCTGGGAGAGTCTTTGCTACTGTCTTGTTCAAAAGAGTCCCAATCAAAATCTTCGTTAGATACGGGATAAGTATAGCTTGAATCGCCAAGCTCAACCAATTCAGGTTCTATATCCTCTTCCTCGCTATCCGATTTTTTGGAGGTAAGCGCTCCTTCTTCCTCTTCTTCAAGATCAATATCCTCATCTATCTTTTTTCCGGCATCTTTAATCTTTTTGGATGGTTTCGCGATTAATTCTTCATTTTCATCTGCCTCTCTGTGAGAGACTTTCTTTTTACTTTCAGCCATGATAATTCAGTAAATCAATAATTTAATAAGTTAGACATTATTTTGATAAAATTCGGTTGGCAAAGATAAAATATTATTTTCAATTAACGGCCAATAAGTTAAATGTTTTTTGGCGCCTAAACATATCCATCGGAACACCTTAAAATCATCCCGCTTTTAAGGTAAGCCGTGAATATTATTATTTCCCGATGATAATATTATCTTCGCGTAAAACAGTACCACTAAATGAAAATAGCTGTAGTAGGCACCGGATATGTTGGCCTGGTTACCGGAACCTGTTTCGCCGAAACAGGGGTAACCGTGACTTGTATCGACAACGACAAGGAAAAAATAGACGCTTTGAACAACGGATCTGTTCCGATATATGAACAGGGACTTGAATCGCTTATCAAAAGGGGCATAGATAAAAAAAGACTCTTCTTCTCCTCTTCCATCGAGGATGGCATAAAAGAGGCTGAAGTTATCTTTATCGCCGTGGGCACGCCCCCCGGAGAAGATGGCAGCGCCGATATGAGCCATGTTATGAAGGTTGCCGAGGAGATTGGGGATTATTTGACCAACTATACTGTGATAGCCACAAAAAGCACGGTTCCCGTGGGAACCTCGGTAAAGGTAAAAGAGATCGTGGCGTCCGCCCTCAAAAAAAGAGGGGTCGATATAACATTCGACATAGCCTCCAATCCCGAGTTTCTCAGGGAAGGGTCAGCGGTTGAAGATTTTCTCCACCCGGAGAGGATCGTGGTTGGTGTTGAGAACGAAAAAACTGCGGCTATCATGAGACGGCTCTACATGCCTTTTGTACTGAGCAATCACCTTATCCTCTTCATGGATATCCCCTCGGCGGAAATCACGAAATATGCCGCCAATTGTATGTTGGCCACAAGGATAAGCTTTATGAACGAGATCGCGAACCTGTGCGATATTCTGGGAGCGGATGTGAACGATGTCAGAAAAGGTATAGGAAGCGACTCCAGGATAGGAAATAAATTTCTTTCGCCAGGAGCGGGATATGGAGGATCGTGCTTCCCTAAAGATGTCAAGGCTTTGATAAAAACCTCCAAGGATCTTGGCTATCAAATGAAAGTGATTTCCGCAGTTGAAGAGGCCAATGAGTTTCAAAAGAAGGTGGTTTTAAACAAGATTCTCGGACACTACGACGGCGATATAAAAAACAGGTTGTTTGGCGTATGGGGGCTGGCCTTCAAACCACAAACCGACGATATCAGGGAATCTTCGTCGATCTACCTGATAAACGGCCTACTTGAAAAAGGGGCCAGGGTCAAAGCTTACGACCCGGCAGCCATCGAAGAGACAAAAAAAGTGTTCGGAGAAAGAATCCAATATTGTCGGGATCCATATCTTGCCCTGGAAAATGTTGACGCAATGGTACTGATGACGGAGTGGCCCGACTTTCACCTGCCCAATTTCACAAGAATGGCCTCCAAAATGAAGGGAAAAGTCATATTCGACGGCAGAAACATATATGAACCAGATGAAATAAGGAAAAATGGCTTCGTATACTATGGAATAGGAAGAAGATAATTGTGGACATAAATACAAGCAAATGAAAGGAATAATACTCGCGGGAGGATCGGGGACACGGCTTCATCCCCTTACATGCGCCATCTCTAAGCAGATGTTGCCGGTGTACGATAAACCTATGATTTATTACCCGCTATCCGTATTGATGCTGGCCGGCATAAGGGAAATTTTGATAATATCCACGCCGCGCGACCTTCCCGGATTCAGATCATTACTGGGCGACGGGAAATCTATAGGACTCAGCTTTTCCTATGTAGAACAGCCATCACCCGATGGTCTGGCCCAGGCATTTATCCTGGGAGAGGATTTTATCGGAGATGATACTGTTTGCATGATCTTGGGGGACAATATTTTTTACGGCCACGGCTTTGGCTCAACATTGAAGGAAACAGCCAAACTTGAAAAAGGAGCAACTGTTTTCGGTTACTATGTGACCGATCCGGAACGTTACGGAGTGGTGGAATTCGATAAAAACAGGGTGGTGAAAAGCCTGGAAGAAAAACCTTTGGCGCCAAAATCAAATTATGCCGTAACAGGGCTTTATTTTTATGATAACAGCGTGGTTTCCAAAGCTAAATCTCTCAAACCCTCGCCAAGGGGCGAATTGGAGATAACCGACCTCAACAAACTTTATCTCGAAGAAAAAAGTCTGGAGGTAATTCTTATGGGAAGGGGGATGGCGTGGCTCGATACAGGAACTTTTGAAAGCCTGTTGCAAGCCTCCAACTTTTTCGCCACGCTTGAACAACGGCAGGGGTTGAAAGCATCCTGCATAGAGGAGATAGCCTATGTAAGGGGATTCATAGACAAGAAGCAGTTGACCGAGATCGCCTTGGCAATGAAAAACAGCCAATACGGAAAATATCTGCTTAAAATAGCTTCGGGAGAATTTAACGTGTTCAACTCGTAAATCTCTCCCGATAAAAAACGGTACAACAACCAATGGCCCAAAACTGCCCAGCCATAACTTGATTGTCGTTTTATAAAATATGGATATTGATCGCTAATTATTAAAAATATGGGCCGAACGGCTAACACCGAAAAAAACGGTCGGCAAACAACAAAATTAAGTGAATGAAAATAAGAGAGAGCGGGTTTGAAGGACTGCTGATAATAGAACCGAGAGTGTTCGCCGACAGCAGAGGTTATTTTTTTGAAAGCTTCAACAGTAAAGCCTTCGAAGAGGCGGGCATTGATTTCAAACCCGTACAGGATAACGAATCTAGATCGTCAAGAGGGGTAATAAGAGGACTTCATTACCAGCTTTCACCCTATGCCCAGGCAAAACTTATCAGGGTTGTTGAAGGAAAAATATTCGATGTAGGCGTCGATCTCCGAAAAAACTCGCCCACCTTCATGAAATGGTTCGGCATGGAGATAGACTCGGAAAACAAAATCCAGATATTGATGCCCAAAGGCTTTGCCCACGGTTTTTCGGTACTGAGCGAATATGCCGTGATACAATATAAAGTGGACAACCTTTACAACAAAGAGTCCGAAAGGGGCATTATTTATGACGATCCGGAACTTGGAATTGACTGGAGATTGGGTAAAACAGTGCCGGTGATATCCGACAAAGACCGGGAAAACAGGCCGTTAAAGGAGGCAGAACATAACTTTTGAAACAAAGATGGCAACAATACTTATTACAGGGGGCAATGGACAGTTGGGCAGCGAGCTCAAAAAAATTTCCGGGCAATTTTCGGGATACAACTTTATATTTACCGACATAGCCGAGCTGGATATAAGCGATCCGACCGCTTCGAACAATTTTATCGCGGCCAACAAACCCGAGTGGATAATCAACTGTGCGGCATACAATGCGGTTGACAAAGCGGAGACAGACTTTGAAAACGCACTGAAGATCAACGCCGGAGCGGTAAAAAACATCGCTGTCGCCATATCCGGAACAGCAACAAGGTTCATACATATCTCCACCGATTACGTGTTCGATGGAAATAATCACAGACCCTATAATGAAGAGAATCAGCCCTCTCCCTCAACACGTTACGGACAATCCAAATTACAGGGCGAGAAAGAGGCCCTGGAGCATCACCAGGGAAGCATGGTGATCAGAACCTCCTGGCTCTACTCCTCCTTCGGCTCCAACTTTGTCAAGACCATAATCGCCAAAGCCATTGAAACCGGCAAGTTGAACGTGGTATTCGACCAGGTAGGCACACCAACCTATGCCGCGGACCTCGCCGAGACCATAATGACCATTGTCTCCGGAACCATAAAAAACAAATTTCCCTTTGTTCCGGGATTGTACCACTACTCCAATGAAGGGGTCTGCAGTTGGTATGATTTCGCCAAGGCGATAACAGACATTGCCGGAATCGAATGTAGGGTAAACCCGGTATTGTCGGCAGAGTTCAATTCAATCGCGAAACGTCCTTTTTACTCCGTAATGGACAAGAGCAAGATCAAAGAGCGCTATAATGTGGAAATACCCCATTGGTCCGATAGCCTAAAAAAATGTATTCCGTTAATATTTAATACTATAAACCATGAACGTATCTGACGAAATCAGGAAAAAAGCCGAAACCTGGCTTGGAGAAGAGTACAACGAAGAGACCCGCGATGAGGTAGCTTTACTTCTAAAAGAGAACGACAACAGACTTGTTGACGCTTTCTATCGGGATCTGGAGTTTGGTACCGGCGGTTTAAGGGGAATCATGGGAGCCGGAACCAACAGAATGAACATATATACGGTAGGCATGGCCACGCAAGGACTCTCCAACTACCTCATGAAAAGCAAAGGAAACAAAACAATAAAAGTCGCCGTTGCCCACGATTGTCGTAACAACAGCCGGCTATTCGCCGAAACCACGGCCAATATTTTCTCGGCCAACGGCTTTCAGGTCCTGTTGTTCGAAGCGCTCCGGCCCACCCCTGCCCTTTCGTTCGCGATAAGGCATTACGGATGCGATAGTGGAGTCGTGATAACCGCTTCGCATAACCCATCGGAATACAACGGTTATAAAGCCTACTGGGACGATGGCGGACAGGTGGTTGAACCACATGACAAAGGCATAATCGAAGAGGCGAGGAAGATAAAGTCCGTCAAAGCGGTAAAATTCGACCCGATAAAAGAAAATATCAGGATCATCGGCAAGGAAACCGACGATATTTTCCTCGCTGAGGTGGCTAAATTAAGCCTCAACCCGGAGATAATAAAAAAGTACAGCGACCTGAAAATTGTCTTCACCCCGGTACATGGAACGGGCGTCACATTGGTCCCACAGGCACTAAGACTAGTGGGATTCAAAAATATTTACAACGTGCCGGAACAGGATATTCCCGATGGAAATTTCCCTACGGTAAAATCGCCCAACCCCGAGGAGCCGGCAACATTGAAAATGGCTATCGACAGGGCACGTGAGGTAGATGCCGACATAGTGATGGCAACCGATCCGGATGCCGACAGGCTGGGCGTTGCCGTAAAAGACCCCAAAGGCAACTATGTACTTCTTAACGGAAACCAAACATGCCTCTTGTTGATCTACTACATCTTGTCACAGTACAGGCAAAAAAACCTTTACAAAGGAAACGAGTACGTTATAAAGACCATCGTAACAACCGATATTATCCATGATATCGCCAAAAAATTCGATGTAGAATGTTTTGATGTACTCACAGGGTTCAAATACTTCGCCGAACTGATGAAAAAGCTGGAAGGTAAAAAGAAATTCCTCGGCGGTGGTGAAGAGAGTTATGGATTTCTGGCCGGTGACCATGTACGGGACAAAGACGCCGTTTCCGCATGCACGATGATAGCCGAAACAACGGCATGGGCGAAAAGCCAGGGGAAATCACTTTACGAACTCCTTATCGATATATATGTGGAATTCGGGCTCTACAACGAGAAGTTGGTAAACGTGGTCAAAAAAGGGAAAAAAGGGGCCGATGAGATTATGGCAATGATGGCAGGCTACCGCGACAATCCACCTAAAAGCATCAACAACAGCAGGGTGGTTAAAATTGACGATTACAGCAACCTGACCTCCACAGATACAACGACCGGCATAAAAAGCAGGATCGATCTCCAAAAATCCAATGTTCTCCAGTTCTTCCTTGAAGATGGATCCAAGATTTCGGTAAGACCCTCCGGCACCGAGCCAAAAATTAAATTCTATTTCAGCGCGAAGACTCCACTAAAAGATAAAAAGAGCTTTGAAACCACTTGGAAACTCCTGGATGAAAGGATAGAAAATATGATAACCGACCTTGGCCTATAATCCAGGGTCGGTTATCACACCATCAACCAAATCTCATATATTACTCAACCTTAACGCTTTTCAGATACAGTTCGAAGAGTTCCTCTTCGCTATACTCTTTAGTCGTTGCCCCGGCAACAGACTTTCTTTCGATATCTTTCAGGACCAGTTCAATTCTGTCGCCCCTTCCCTTGGCGGCACTATGGTCCGCGACATCCACATAAGCCACAAACCAGTTAAGGGTATTGGGCTCCACCCATTCAATTGTTATGAATCCGGCATCCTCGGAAGCCAAGCTGTAATTATCATGATTCTCCTCCCATACATCCACAAAATAGTCGTCATCAGGCAACCCCGAGAAAACCACAATACCATAATCATCTGTAAACCCTTCGCACAAAGCATTGGACTGCTTGTTCCGGTCCTCTAATGTGGGATAAAGGATCACGCTGGCACCGGGAACCCTGTATAGGTTGTAGTATTCGACCACCTCTATCGCCAGCATCTTCGGAATCCTGGCATCAATGGTAATATATGCGTAACTGATTGTCCCGTTACTGTTTATTGCCGCCAATTCAACCTCATACTGTCCGTTGATAGTATAAACATGTGTTGGATGTGTCTCCCTAGAGATAATCCCATCCCCAAAATCCCATATATAAGAGGCAGCTCCGATAGAATTGTTTGTAAAATAGACCTCCTCGCCCACCGTTGGAGTCGCCGTGCTCACTGTAAAACGGGCGTTCGGAGATCCCGAAGGGTTGTTAACAACAGTTATTATAGCCGAAGATCGGCTTGAATAACCCTTTTTGGAAACAGCGGTCAGCGTAACTATATAGTTTCCCGGCGTTGAATAGGCATGAAAAGGCTCATAGTCGTTGGACAAATACCCATCCCCAAAATCCCATTCAAACCTGTCGGCGTTGGTAGAATAGTTATAGAAATAGACAAATTCATCAGCATCAACCGTTGTGGTGCTTACAGAAAAAGAGGAATCCGGTAGTTTCTGGCAGGAGACCGCCAACAGCGGAACCAAAAATGCCAACAGTGTAATCCTTTTCATATCTTATATTTTTTATTGTTAAAACAGGTTTTATACTTTTCTCTCTTCAAATAATATGCCACTATTTATTGTAATGGTCTCCTTCAAGGCCAAGACCACCATAGAGGCGCTGAAATAACAAAGGAAATATTAGAATCCGGATTATACCGCCCCGGCGGTAAAGTTCATGAATGCCTCTTAACAAAAAAACTAATTGATTATATTTGCTGAAGATCGAATAAAAGAAACAGATCAAGAAAACAAAAAACAGTGTCCGAAGCAATTAAACCACTTCATCAGGGAATGGATCTGGCATTCTACACAACAAATATCATCACTACCTCTAATGCCGACAACTCCATTGAACGTATGAGAATAAATAAAAGATAATGGTAATATTGGCATTGGCACAACAAGCCCAAACTCCTTGTTGGATGTGAAGGGAGATATCACGGTAGGAAACACAACAAACGCTACTTTGTATTATTCGGCTACCATTAATAACGGTCATAATGGCAACGGATCCACCCTTCGTATAATGCCAAAAGAATCGAATTCAACGCCAATTTTGACTTTGCGACCCTCGTCTGGATCAACGGCAATCCCAGCATTACAAATACAAGACAGTCCTACTTCCGAGTCCGGAAGCCATAATCTGATTTTAGGAACCGGAACGGCGGTTCTATCCGCAAATTCGTTTAACATATCTTCAACGATCAATGGATACTCAAACGCGAATTCTTACCCAATTTATTTTAACGTATCCAATACGACCAATGGAAGGATAACCGCGATGAGTATTTCAAACTCTGGAAACGTCGGAATAGGGACTATATCGCCAGAATACAAACTCGATGTCAGTGGAACGATAAGGGCAAAAGAAGTAAAAGTTGACCTGAAAGGAGCTGATTTTGTATTCGAAGACGATTACGATCTTATCGCTATCAACGAACTAGAGAAGTTCATCGACATCAACAAACATCTGCCCGAAATGAACCAGCGAGATGGAAGAAAATGGAACAGAATTGGGAGAACTGAACTCGAAACTTCTCCGGAAAATCGAAGAAATGACGCTCTATATTATCGACTTGAACAAGCAAATCGAGAGTTTGCACAAACAAAACGAAGAACTGCTAAAATTAAAAAAGGAGGTTGAAAATTTAAAGGCGGTGATTGGAAGATAATAGTTTGTAAACCGGCGTGACAATAAATTAGATGGTACTATAATGAAGTTTCAAGTGGATTCGCAAAAAACCACATTTTATGCCCAATCAAACCTCGAACATTAAAATAATTGTTACATTTAACACTGTTATCTGAACCCGTCTAAAACGGATCAAGAGCGCGGAAACTTGTGAAAACATTAACGATAGTCGGCGCCCCTCCCGAAAATCGACGAACATCGGTCGCACGGCGAACGGTCGTCCAGTATCTGCTGGCCAAAAATATAACGCAATGAAAAAACTTGAATCTCTGATTTTCCTGCTCCTGTTACCGCTATCCCTGTCGTTAGCGGCGCAGACCACAATCCATTACGGATATGACGCCAACGGAAACCGTATCTCAAGAACCTTGATCGTCACCCAGCAAACGCCCTGCTCTTTCCTGCCTGAAGATATGCCTCTTGACACCAGAGACACGTTACGGGGGGCTATAAAGGAGAAACATGACTTCACTTTGGCCGATGCGAAGGACGAAAACAACGGCAAAGTAAAAATTTTTCCAAACCCGTTTTCCAGCACGTTGAGGATCGAGGTAACGGGATATCCCGACAGTTATTCGGTGAGGGCAGAAGTATTTTCACTGTCAGGAACATTGCTATACCGCGATGACAACTCCGGAAAGGAAAGTATCCTAGAACTGGGCCACCTCGGAAATGGGATATACCTCTTGAGGATCAGAGCGGGATCTGACCAATATGTTTACAAAGTAATCAAGGAATGATATGAAAGCGACAGTTACATCTCTGTTCTTATTACTGACCTTAAATCTGCCAATAAATGGGCAGGTCGCCGACATGGTACTTAACACGCAGCTGTCGGGAATAATAGACACCGTCGCCACGGCCAGCATCACGATGAAGCCCGGATTCAGTTACACAGCGTCGTCAGGAAATTATTTTACGGCCAGAGTCTATCCCCACGGGATCCCCACGGCGAATGGGGCCGGACCGGCTACCGTACTTCCGGAAGGATCGACCATGGGAGGACCAAGTGGAAATATTGGCGAACTCGTGGGCAATGACGGGGTGGTTGGCGCCATACCCGGACAGTTATCGGTGAACCAAATAGGAGCCGCCACTTACACCGTTCCCATTGACGTGCCTGCCGGGATAAACGGGATGCAACCCAACCTAGCCCTGTCGTACAACAGTATGGCCGGGAACGGGATCGTCGGATGGGGATGGAACATAGCCGGACTTTCAGTTATTACCAGAACGGGGAAAACAATATATTTTGATGGAAAGGTAGAGGGAGTAGGTTATACCGCCTCCGATAACTTCGTCCTTGACGGACAACGATTGATCATTAAAGCAATGTATCCTCAT
The DNA here is from genome assembly GCA_012838685.1 of Bacteroidota bacterium. Lineage (GTDB taxonomy): Bacteria > Bacteroidota > Bacteroidia > Bacteroidales > VadinHA17 > LD21. The sequence goes on from DUOU01000255.1 coordinate 23,181, forward strand.
TCTTCTACGGTGTCCACAGCGGACAGCATACTGTACTTAGTTAACGATAACCTGACCACCAAGGTAATGGGTTACGCTTGCGATGAGTATGGCCCTACCAGTTTCAAAGTGTGGTCCGGAAAAGGAACGATCATGACTTACGAAAAAGTCGGGATCGACAGCAGAAGATATACCGCGACAAACCTTTATACCATTGAATGGAACGTCGGAGATACCATATTTTTGGGCAGAAAAAACCAACAGAATTCATATTCCAACAAATACTCCGATTGGTACGTAACTTCGGCCGAGGACGTTTACGGCAACGAGATGACCTTTGAATACTTGAATACCTTTGATAGGATTTCCACGAACTATGGCCCCAACACTTATTACGACGAGAATGGTAATATTGTCCCTTACGAAAATCTTCAAACCGGGGTAACATATGAAATTGAAGTTGATGTTTTATTCTTTTATGATGGCTTGGACCTCAGAATAAACGGCATCGAATACGCCGGAGGAAACCTGTCGGTAGCTTTCGGTTACGACGATAATCGTAATGATGTCGTGAGCGGGTATACGAGCGGAAGGTATTTCAGGCAAAAGTACAGATTGAACAACATTTCCGTTAAGCAGGGATCTAACGTTGTTAGAAGATACGACCTGACTTATCGGACCAACAGCCATGATTATTCCAAACTGGTAAGTATAAAGTTGACCGGAAGAAACGATGAAGCATTCAACAAAACAGTATTTAATTGGCAACCATCTACGTATGACTTCTATGGGTCATACGATTACGTTTTATCGCTTCCCGATTTGCACGCAACAAGGATAAACAGCGGATATACACTGAGCAAAAGAACAAACTATCCGGCCGACTTTAATGGAGACGGAATATCGGACTTTTTGACCACATATCTGTACAGTAAAAATGGTAGCCCCGATGTCCTTGATTGGGCAGCATATATAAATCCCGGTACGGTTGGAAATTTAAACGATTGCGGTTATGGTAATATTCCGAGCGGGATGTTTTATCTTATTGACAGAAACATTGACGGAAAAACCGAACTTTACATTCAATCTGGATATTCCGAAGGATCCTATCAATTCGTGAAATTCATGGCGAGAGAAATGAACAACGGACTTTTAGCGAGAAAAACGGACATTGATTTTAGAATGCAGCTGCTAGGAGGAGCCACTTACAGTGAAGTAACGCTGGCGCATGGGGATTTCGACGGTGACGGGTTGCCCGAATATTTGGTTTTGAACGATGACTTGTCCATAAACAACAGCATGGGATTCAATCCCACATACACCGCTGGTTTGTCGGGAGAAGAATATTTTCTTACCGATATTAATGGAAACGGGAAGATAGAATTGGTTTTCAAAAAATCCGACAGGGTCATTTTCTGGGAGACAGGTTCCGGTATAATCAGCACTCTACGCTCATATAACAAAGATGATTACTTTTATCCTGGTGACTTTAACGGCGACGGGAACCAAGATTTATTGATCTTCGACACCTCGGCTTCCAGTTGGACAATATTAATATCAAGTGGTAACACCTTATCAATGCATATGGTTCTACCACCTTTAAACAAAAATTCACCTCTTGAAGGACATTATATCATATGTGACGTAGATCAAGACGGGAAAAGCGACATAATTGAAATTGTGCCCTGGACGGTCGGCGCTGGTTCCGGAACAATGAAAGTGTTCGTATCGAAGGGTACGTCGTTTTCGTTGGCCATGACAGAACACAATGTAGCGGCCAAGGATCTTGGCTTCGCTGGAGAAGCCAATGGCAACTTTACTCCCGATATCTTGGTGTTGGATGAAAGTCCAAACTATTATACCATATCATCAGGAGTCTGCTTCCACTATATTAACGACATATACAACGGTATGGGAGAAACAATGGAACTTTCATATGCCGGGAAATATTCTAACCTAGGAAAGGTGGGATTATTCGGCGATATCATAAACTCGTCCCCTATAGTACTGAAAACGGTTTCCTCGGTAGAATCGACGAGTGGAGGTTTTACTCGTTATTCTTACGGCACTCCCGTAATAGACACCGACAAAGGTAGAGGTTTCCTAGGATTCGATACCATATCGAGGGTAACATCTAAAGGAACGACAAGGACAGGAACACAACAAGTTTACGGTTTGGTCTATAGGAGTACTTTGAATTACGACCTGATGCCCCTCTCGACAACCGACAGTATCAACGGAAACGCCGTTTCGACAACATCTTACACTTACTTCAGCAAACTGGTCAACAGCAAACGATATATAGTATCGGACTCCGTAGTTAGCCAAGACTTGATAAACAACATCAAAACTGTCTCAAATTATTACGACTATGACGAATTTCTAATACCCGAACGCATGAAAACACGATCCTACTCCGGTACAGTTTTGGAGGCGGAAACGATCGACAGTTTGGAGTACTACCACGATACGTCCAAATGGTTGTTGGGGCAACTCTTGGACAAAACTACTGTACAATCTAGGCCGGGAGAGACCGACTATACCAGAAAATACGAACATACATATTATCCCAACGGATCGTTGCGCGAATCGTATAAAGAAAGAGGCACCGGCAACGAAATAAAAACAACCTTCACCTACGATACCTTCGGTAACGTGACGTCTACTTCGGTAACCGCCGGAGGTTCGACCCGCGCATCATCAATGACATACACCGCCGACGGAAGATTTCCGGACACAAAAACAGATGCGCTAGGCAACACTGAATCCTACAATTACAATACCGTTACGGGGCTGCTCACAAGCGTGGAAGACATTAACGATATGACAACAGAGTACGAGTACGACGGGATGGGCAGGCTCGTAAAAACGACCTATCCGGACGGC
>DUOU01000256.1 GCA_012838685.1 Bacteroidota bacterium
CGTGAATCAATTCGTTTTCAAGCTCCCAATATAAAATATAAGTCACGCTTTGGGGTTTTCTTGTCAGTCGGATCGCGGGTTCTCCATTTTTTACCGAATTAAAGTCCTTTTGTCTATGTGTCCTTTTGATATATTTTACATCAGTCACACCTACAAAGGATTTATGGTGTTCCGCGACCTCTTCTATCAATTTTTCAAATTCATCGACCTTGTCGGGTTTCACCTCATAAATACAAATCTCTGAAAAAGCATTCATTTTTTGTCAAAGTTTTATTGATTGAAAATCCAAGTAGCCCACCTAAAATTGTTGTGGGCCTGTGCCCGATCAGCGGCATTAAATATACCGCATATTAGGAAACATTTCTATGGTTACTTCCAAATCATTCGTAATTATGGTTTTAACACTATTAAAACCGGGTTGTCCATCTCATCAATGTTTTATGCATTATGTCAGGTACCGGGTTTTTACATAAATTTAAGTTTGTGGGGATCTTGCCTGTTATCATAGATTCTTAGGATATCGACAAACTCCTTCCTCTCCCGGTAATATAATGAATTATGTTTGGTAATCACGCACTTTCTTATTTTTCCCCTTTTTTGTATTACCGGAAATTGTCGAGGATTCAAGGAGATTTGATTAGTTATTTCATCAATGATATCAATAAACTTAATAACTACTTTACCCTCCCAGTTCTCGTTCAGATAATCAGTGATTTGCAGCAAATCGATTTCTGATTGCGGAGACCAAATAACTTTTTTAGGCATATTTCTTTCGGATATTCGCCATTACTTTATTATGAGAAATTCCTTTCCCTTTATCAATGTCCTCTATGGCTTCAAATATCCCATTCTTTTGCTCTTCAGTCAGTTGGCCCCAATCGTCAAGATCCTTATGACCTCTAAGGTAGTTTGTAAGAATGCCATAGACTTCTTCCAGCCGACTCTCTTGTAAAGAGTCAACTTCTCTGAATATCTTTAATTTAAGGTCTGCTGCTGTCATATCAGGCTTTTTACCAAAATTACTAAAAAAACATCAACTTATCTTGCAATGTCGACGGTCTAGGCTATTTTTTATCTTGTACCTAACTACTATACACCACACCCTAAAGAAACCCCTGGTTTTTAAGAACTTTCAAAAAGACTTCGGAAAAGTGTTCGTTGTCTTTTTTGGTATATCTGACGTCGGTAAATACTTGGGCAAGGGTTTTCTTGTTGTTTTCGGCGATGAAAAGTTTTGAGTCGCTCCTGGCCTCCTTCTCTCTATACAAAATATCTATCTTTTCATTGGTATAGTCGCTGTACTCCTCTTCATGGACAACGGCGTCAAGTGGCAGCCGGTCCACCTGTTCAGGTTCTTCGGCGGGCCAACCCAAAGTTATGGTCGCAACGGGAACGACTCCGCGGGGAAGTCCCAAAACCTCGATAATCTTGTCGGCGGTATAGGTGGTGGTGCCGAGATAACAGATACCCAGACCGGCCGCTTCGGCGGCAACGCAAACTGTTTGGGCCACCAGAAGGGCGTCAATGGCGGCGGTGAAAAACGACAAGAAATTATCGTATCCCGGTACTGCCTCCCTGGCGAGACACCATTTGTTGAACCTGTTGAAATCAGCGCAAAAGGTCAGCACAACCGGGGCGGAAGTGACCATAGGTTGGTTGAAATGACATGGAGCAAGCTCTTTTTTCTTGTCGCTGTCTCTTGTAACAACAATGCTGTATACCTGCATATTACCGGTGGTTGATGCCCTGCATCCCATCTCCAGTATGTCGTTCAAGAGATCTCTGTCCACATCTCTGTCGGAATAGGACCTGATGGTCCTCCTGTTTTTAAGAATATTCTGTATATCGTCCATAATTTTCAAAAAAAGTTATTCTCCTAAAAGCTTTTTCACCCCCATATTCCAAAGGGTAAAGCCAAAAATATCGGCATGTTGTTCAAGTGTTTTGCTAACGGGGGTGCCGGCACCATGTCCGGCATTGGTC
>DUOU01000257.1 GCA_012838685.1 Bacteroidota bacterium
AATACTCCTTTGAACTGTTCTCAAAGCCTCGCCGCGCGTTGCCACGTGTGCTTACCTCAAATTTTGCCCTGCTGTCGGTTGAGAAACCTCCTGAAATCGAAACCGATCCCGGTGTTTTTATCATTGGCCCGCCTCTTAAAGTACTACTGGAGAGGCCTCCACCACTAATATTTCCGTTCATCCGAAACGACCAATAATTCTTGAATCCGATATTTGCTCCGTACTCCAGCCCTTTATCGAGAATATTGCCTCCAAAATCGTTTGCCAGAAACATACTCATATTTACGGAATAGTTTCTGTAAAAACTCTTGGGTTCCCACTCCCTGTAACTACCCCACAAAAAGGACAACACCATGTCAGCCGACTGCATATAACCCAGATCGTTGATTTCAAAGCCGGGAGTCTTCCAAAGTACCGCCGCCATCATATTGAAGTGGCCATCTTGTTTTGTTAGTCTGGCTCTGCCTCCGGAACCGATGAGAGAGGTTCTTTCGGGATCATAATTCAAATGGGCAGCATCAGGACGCTGGTAATAACGGGCGGAAGATTTTTGAGTTCTTTGGATAACCTCCCTAGTTCCCTCCACCAAGCTGAAAGCTGAACTCAAACTCAACTCCCAGCTCTTATCGTTGAAGTACTGGACATAATCCAAACCACCGGTGTACGCCGCTTTATGAAGAAATTTATCGTTCTTATCGCTCAGATCCCTGTTAACCGCCGTAATAATTCCCCCTATGATCAGGTCACCGTTATTATAATCTTTCTGTAAGCGCCCAACGAAATAATTGGTCAGCGGTTCCACCAATTGCGTTGTCCTCTCACCAGCGGTCCTGACCGTAGCGTACTCGTTGCCGGTAAGCGCCTCAATAACGCCGATCGAAAGACCATTTTTTGTTTTGCCGGTAACCTTCGCGGCGCCCAGAATGGTGGTCCACGATGGCGAATCGGCGTACCATCTCTCCCCAAGCGAAGGTGAAAGCTGTGGTACCCTGCCTATGCGTCGCGAATAAAAAAGATTGTCATTTCCATTTGATCCGTCACCCATACCCAGGTTATAGCTTGTTATATTGTTCCCCTCGATGAAGAAATTCCTTTTTTCGCTGAAATATGTCTCATAAGCTGTAAGATTTACCTCTGATGGATCGGCCTCCACCTGTCCGAAGTCGGGATTTATGGTCAAGTCCATGGTAATATTGTTTGTAAGACCTATCTTGGCATCAACACCCGCGTTCAGGCCCGATTTTTTGCCGTCAGCAAGAAATGGGTTTTCGGGAACCGCTTTGAACCGTTCCGCTTTAACGACCCCATAAGGGGTGATATCAAAAACCTTTCGGGGCTTAATATCTTGAAGCCCTGTTAATTCCCCAACATAACTTACCATTCCCGGAGCATCTTTCGGTATATGTTGCCAGAAAGTCTGCTCGCCATTTCTATAAATAAACCTTATCAACTCCAAACCCCAGATGCCATCGGAGTCTTTTTCAAAACGGAGCTGACTGAAAGGAATCTTCATTTCAGCGACCCATCCCTCGGCGTTTATAGAGGTTTTTGCCCACCAGTTGGCGTTCCACGAGTCGTCCTGGTTATGTCCGTTATTGGTCATCATAAGATCGTATTTTACCCCTGATGCGCTGACCGCGAAAATAAAAGCCGTTCGTAAATCGTGGTAACTGTCAAGTCCTATTCCCACCATGTCCCCGTCAGGACTGTCCCGGCGCGTAAGACGGCTCACAATACTATCCGGACTGCTGTCATAAGCCTTGAAAGCCACATAAATATTGTCAGCATCATACAGGATCATAAACTCTGTGCGTTGCGAGGATTCCCTTCCATTATATGGCTCATATTGGGTAAAACCGCTGTCCCACTCTCCGGCCGACCATTCCGTGTCGCCAATTATGCCATCAATTTCGGGAGCAACGGTTACTTTGGCAGCCTTGTACTGTCTTTTAGGGAGTCCCTGACTAAATGCAGGATTAGAAAATGAAAATACCGTTAAAAAAATAACCACTAAAAATGGTGTTGATAAATTTCTGGTCATCAAAGTTTAGGGTTTTTGTTGTTTTATTTACCTCAAAACTGAATAGTTGATCAGTTTAATCCCCTGTTCCTGAGCAGTGGCTCCAGTTCCGGATCCCTGCCCCTGAAGTTGAGATATTGCGCGGATGCGTCCATTATACCGTTTTTGGCCAGAATGTTCTTCCTGTATGAATCAGCGGTGGCCTTGTCGAATATTCCATGTTCCCTGAAAGCCTCAAACGCATCATTATCCAATACCGCGGCCCACGTATAACAATAATAGCCCGCATCATATCCGCCAATAATATGCAAAAAATATGTGGTTCTGTACCTTGGTTCTATTTCGGGAATAAGTCCTATCTCTTTGAGATAATTTTTCTCGAACTCCTGAACCTCAATATTTACTGGCGCCTCAAGAGTATGGTAAGCCATATCAAGCAGCGATGCGGCCAGAAGTTCAGTATTGTCGAATCCCTGATTAAAAAACCTGCTGATGCCAATTTTTCCTATTAGTTCATCCGGGATAACCTCGCCCGTTTCATAATGTTTAGCGTACAATTTAAGCACTTCCGGTTCTGTTGCCCAATGTTCGAGTATCTGGGAAGGCAGTTCCACGAAATCCCATGGTATAAAAGTCGAATGGTAACTGTTTTCGTTCATCAAAGCATCAAGAGCATGGCCAAATTCATGGAACAACGTGCGTACCTCATCCAGTGTCAGCAATGACGGCATATCCCCCGAGGGTTTTGTAAAATTATAAACTGTAGATACTATTGGGGGGATAATCTTTCCGTCATCAATATAACGCGATTCGTATGTTGAACACCATGCGCCCTGCCCTTTGCTCTCCCTCGGGAAGAAGTCGAAGTAGACCACCCCTAGATGCGAACCGTCCGCCTCCTTTACCTCGTAAGCTACCGCATCGGGGTGAGGTTTTGGAATTTCGGCGATCTCGGTAAGGGTAATGCCAAACAGTCTGTTTACCGTCTAAAACAGTCCGGCCTGAACATTCTCCAGTTTGAAATAGGGACGCAGTTCGCTGTCATCAAGGTCATATTTTTGTTTTCTCAGCTTCTCGGCGTAATACCACCAGTCATATTCTTCCAGGTCAAAATTTCCCCCTTCTTTGTCAATAATCTCCTGCATCTCATCGACTTCTCTCTGGGCAACGATAAGGGATCTCTCCCAAAGATTATCCAGCAATTCATAGACATTTGCCGGAGTTTTGGCCATTCTTGAATCCAAAATAAGATCGGCATGGCTATCGTAACCCAATAATTTTGCCCTCTCCGCCCTGAGTTTAACAACCTCGGCGAAAATCAGGTTGTTGTCCTGTTCATTTCCATTGTTTCCCCTGTTGATATATGCGCCATATATTTGTTTTCTAAGTTCCCTGTTGGGAGAGTATCGCATAAACGGAAAAATACTGGGACGTTGGGTCGTGAAGGCCCATTTACCCTCCTGACCCGCATCTTTGGCCGTGGCCGCCGCCATGGATATCACGGATTCCGGAAGACCTTCCAGATCGCTTTCTCCAACAAACATCATATAATCATTTGTCTCCATCAAAACGTTCTGTTCAAATTGAACTGTCAGAACAGATAATCTTTGGTTTATTTCTTTAAGCTTGCCTTGATCTTCTTCAGAGAGGTTGGCACCGTTTCTGACAAAGCTTTTATAAATATTTTCCAGTATATATAGTTGTTCTCCGGTGAGTTCAGCATTTTCCCTATTATCGTAAACCGACTTAATCCTCGAGAACAGTTCGGGGTTGAGCAGGATCTCATCATAATATTCAGCCAACATCGGAGATACCTCCAGCTCAATTTTCCGGATATCCTCGTTCGTATTGGAGCCCGCTACCTCAAAAAATACCCTGCTTACCTTACCAATCAGCTCCCCCATCCGGTCGTAAGCCACTATCGTGTTCTCGAAAGTAGCTGTTTCGGGATTTGAAGTTATAGCCAACAGATCTTTTTTTCCCTCAATAATTCCCCTTTCAAACGCGGGCATATAATGTTCCGGTTTAATGTCGCCGAATGGCGGCACGTTGAATGGAGTATCATAACTCGAAAAAAACGGATTTGAACCGTTATCGGCATTTTTATTTTTACACGATGTTAAAACCGATGCCAGTAGAAAAGCCATAGCAATAAATCTGATTGATTTTTTCACGACAGTGACATTTTTTTGTTGAACGACAAAAATAACGAAAATTTATCCAGTAAAGAACCAACATTCCCTCCACTTTATAGGCTTCTCGGGGAAGGACAGATACAAAACAACCATTTTGAAAAAATCGCCCGGGGATGATATAACCATCCATATTTTTCGCCCCAAACCCGATCCACATTGATATTGTGATGGAAAACAGCGAGTAATGACGAAATATCTGCTTTTATCACGAACAAATAAATTGAAAAAAGTCATAGTTACTGGGTATATTCGCGGAGTGTTCATATTGCCCCGATATTGGAGGCAAACTTTGATAATATCCGCGGGTTCAAAAGAAATGATAATGTTCAAAAACGGTGTAACAAATAAAAAGATATTTATCTACTCCCTGGTACTGGCGGTTTTTATTATATATCCCAATATTACCACGGCTTTATGGATGCTGTTTCTTGACGTAGGGGCCGAAGAACTTTATTTCTTTGTTTTCAGGTATCTCTATTTTGTCGTTCTCTTTTGGATACTGCTTTCGTGGAACCTGAAAAAAAGCATGACAACGGTTTTCGCGAAAAGGCTTGTTGTCTCTTTCTTGATAGCCGGTGCCGCTTATGGTTTGTACATTCCTATTTCCCTCTATATTTTTAAGATCCACGGCGACCATTTGACCGTGACTCTTGTTTTCCAGTACCTAGTAACGATGACCATCTGCGCCGGTATAGGCCAGGTTCATATAATGTACCAGAATCAACGACTGAAAGAGATGGAGATAGAGCAACTCAAGCTGGAGACACTGCAGAGCAGGTATGAGGCCCTTACCAACCAGATAAACCCCCATTTCTTCTTCAATGCGCTGAACAGTCTTACCGGACTGATCCGCAATGCCAGTAAGGATCAAACCATTAAATTCGTTGATAAATTGTCCGATGTATTCAGGTATATATTGAGAAGCGACAAGAAAGGGCTGGTAGAACTTGAGGAGGAACTTGAATTCATGAAAGCGTACCAATACCTGATTGAGATCCGTTTCGCGAAAAAACTGTCGTTCAACACAGTTGTTGATACTGACAAGAAAAAGATGAAACTTCCCGTTCTTTCGTTGTTGCCATTGATTGAAAACATTGTACAACACAATATTATCGACGCCGAGAACAAGATGAAAGTAGAAATATATATAAACGAAAACAACGAACTGGTAATCTCCAATCCAGTACATCCAAAACTGGAACAATCCGTTTCGCATAACATTGGATTGGTCAACCTCGATAGCCGTTTTTTTCTGCTGACAAGGAGACATATCCGGGTAATCAACGATAGTGGGACTTTTACGGTATATCTACCCCTGGTGGAAGAATAACAACGCAACTGCTCCGGAAACATGAAAATACTGATTGTTGAAGATGAAACGGCCGCTTATGAGAATTTGCTGAGCATTCTCAATGAGATAGATCCCGGAATTGAGGTGATCGGCAACACCGAAAGTGTCAAACAGACTGTCCGGTGGCTGACAACAAAAACGGAACCCGATCTGATTTTGCTCGACATACATCTGTCAGACGGATCGGCCTTCAATATTTTCAGCGCTATCACTGTGGAGACTCCCATTATTTTTACTACCGCTTATGATGATTACGCCATCAACGCCTTCAAAGTAAACAGCATAGATTATCTTTTGAAACCCATCAATGTTGAAGAGTTGAAAGGTGCCCTCGCTAAATTCAGGAAATGGGGAAAGCAGGATATTGGAAAATATTACTACAATCTGAACCGGTTGATCGCTTCGGACAAATATGCCGAGAGAATACTGATTCCGCTAATCGATAAACTGCTGCCAATATCTTTATCAGATGTTTC
>DUOU01000258.1 GCA_012838685.1 Bacteroidota bacterium
AACAGCGATCTTAACAACGGTTACAATTATAACTTCGACCTAAAGTATGAACTGTTCAAGAACAACTCTAGGGATATATACTCAATAGCATTATATTACAAGCACTTACACGATCCCATAGAAAGAGTGCAGGAATCATCGGGAGGTTCATCGGTTCACTCGTTCAGAAACGCTGAAGATGGCCTGGCCCTTGGAACCGAGTTGGAGATGAAAAAAGACATCCTAAATGTTTTAAGAGCCGGAGTAAACGTCGCCCTTATGTACACGAATATCGTATTACCCGAAGGAAGCGGCATTTACACAGACCTTAACAGGGCTTTGCAGGGCGCTTCGCCTTACATAATAAACGCTGACTTTACCTATTCTCCGAAACTTAGTGAAAAATTAAGCGCTGCCATCTCCTTGATGTATAACCTCCAAGGACCCAGAATATACGCTGTCGGAATCTATGGGATGAACAATGTGATACAGGAACCTTTCAACACATTGAACCTAGTATCTGAATTGGGAATTGGCACCAACAAAAGTATAAAATTAAAGGTAAAAAATATTCTTGACAGCGAAACATTGTTCACCCAGAAAGTTCCTTCAACCAACGAAATAGCTGTAATAAAAAGCTACAAGGATGGAGTTGCTGTCGATTTGAGCTTCAGTTATAAATTTTAATTACCATGATAAAACAAAAACCTAAAATTAAAAAAGTATGAAAAAAGGAATTATTAAAACAACGGTTATCGCTTTGGCGTTGACCACCCTACTCTTCTCTTGCGAAGATGAACCAGATGTTAAAACATTGAAAACCGGTGAGGAACTGACAGGAGAAATAACCGAGGATTTAACTTTGGAGAAAGATGGTACTTATTATCTTAGCGGAGGTTGCCATGTTCTCGATGGTGCTACCCTTACTATCCAGGAAGGAGTAAATATTGTCGCTAAAGACGATGATATCGTAGATTATATCTTGATTGAAAAAGGTGGTAAAATTATGGCTACCGGTACCGCAAAAAATCCTATCATTATGACCTCAGAACTTAAGGAAGCAGGCGCTTGGGGCGGGTTACACGTTTGTGGGAACGCACCGATAAACGTTACCGGAACAACCTCCCTTTCCGAAATTGGTGATGCTCCGTATGGTGGAAGCAATCCCGCGGACAATTCAGGAACCATGCGTTACATAAGGATAGAGTACGCCGGCTACGCCTTCAGCGAAGAGAAAGAGGCAAACGGATTCACGTTCTATGGTGTAGGAAACGGGACTACAGTTGAATATTGCCAGGCTTATCGCGGTTCCGATGATGGATTCGAGTTTTTTGGAGGCACCGTAAACGTAAAGTATGTGATCTCAACCGACAACAGTGACGATTCATTCGACTGGACAGAAGGATGGACCGGTAAAGGACAGTTTATGGTCGCTTATCAAACAGATGCGGCTACCCTGGGATATGATTGCGACTGCCTGATGGAATGTGACAACAACGCCAACAACAATGAACTGACTCCTATCTCTTTTCCTACGCTTGCCAATGTTACGCTTATCGGCAATAATTCAACTACCGCGAAAAGAGGCATAAGGCTCAGGGCGGGTACTTACGTAAAGTTATACAATGCCCTTGTAACAGGAAAACCTCAATGTTTGACTACAGAAACGGTATTTACTGAAAACAGCCTTGTTAGCGGCACCTCGATTCTTGACTTTGTTCACCTTTCGAACACCGTAACATCCAAAGAGGGAATATATAGCGAATCTTTGTTTACTTCAAACACAAACAATGCTATAAACCAAAGCTTAACCTTTACAGGTAAATATATTGGTATTGTCGATGGTGGCGCGAATATGAGCGCAGTTGATCCATTCTTTGAAAACGCCCCATACAAAGGTGCCGTAGATCCGGCAAACAATTGGACCAGTGGTTGGGCCAAATAGATAGTGCTTTGTCTATTTTAATCCGAAGAAAGGGGGG
>DUOU01000259.1 GCA_012838685.1 Bacteroidota bacterium
ATGTTATCGCCAAAGTAGGCGCAACCTCCAGCGCCGACTTCGGAAAGGTTATGGGAACAGCCACGAAACAACTGGCCGGCAAGGCCGATGGCAGAGAGATCTCCGCCATCGTAAAACAGATGCTCTCTTAGGTTAGAATTGCTCCAAAATCTTTATCCGCTTGTCGATTGGCGGGTGGGTAGCGAAAAGATTGCTAACTCCCTTTATCCCTTTTTTCAGGGGATTGTCAATAAATAGCTGTGCCACATCTTTCTGTTCCACAGCCTCAATGCGCGAATCGACAGAGATTTTTCTCAGCGCTGAAGCGAGAGCCAGGGGTTTATGGGTCATCTCCACACCGCCGGCATCGGCCATGTACTCTCTCTTCCGGGAGATAGCGAAACGCATAAGCATGGTTATCAGGTAGCCTATAGCCGACAGAAGCAGGATCAACAACATTATCAAAGCGACACTTCCGCCACTATCCTTGCCGCCCCTGCCGCTGCTTTGAATCCGCACACGGGACATCGACCTCAACATAAACTGTGATATAAACGAGAAGATACCCACAAAGACTATCGATATTACCAGCAACCTGACATCCTTGTTGCGGATATGTGTCAGTTCGTGCGCTATAACACCCTCAAGTTCATCATCATTTAGTTTATCAATTATCCCCCTCGACAGTGTCACAGTATAACTTTTCTTATCAATTCCGCTCGCGAAAGCGTTCAGCGAGTCATCTTCAATGACATTTATCTTTGGCATATCCATATTACTGCCAATACAGAGGTTCTCCACCAGATTATAGACTCTTTTGTTCTCCTTTCTCTCCAGCGGTTTGGAACCCGTGGATCTGCTGATTATAGTCGTATTGACGAAATATGCGATCACAAACCAGATCAGGCAGACAAAAAACACTACGGGCGCGACTGTCATAAACGATTGGTTGACCCACTCCATCATGGTGGTACCGGCTGACAAACCGTACTCCTCCGGGTCACTGAAGGATAAAGCCCCGTAGATAGCGAAAAAGAGCCATGTCAATCCTATTATCACCCCTGGGAAGAGTACCAGAAGCAGCAACGATTTGAAGTTGTTCCTCCGTTGTTGGGTTAGAATGCCTACGTACTTCACCTTTTAGAAGCTTACTTTTGGTGGTTCGTCAAGAACCGCTCTCTGCTCCTCGCCCACATCGAACATAGTCTCGCGCTTGAATCCGAACAATGAGGCTACAATGTTAGCGGGAAACACCTCAACAGCGTTGTTGTACTCTTTGGTCGCGGAGTTGAAATAGCGACGGGCGGCGGCCAACTTATTCTCTATATCCGACATCTCTTCCTGCAGTTGCATAAAGTTAGCGCTCGCCTTCAGGTCAGGGTACGCTTCCATTGTGACCCTGAATCCGCTCAACAACGACGAGAGTTGATTTTCAGCCGCGATCTTCTGGTCGATACCCTGTGCGGCCACGGCGGTGTTCCTGGCCTGGGTAATCTTCTCCAGTGTCGCCGCTTCATGTTTCATATATCCCCTTACAGTCTCAACAAGCTGTGGAATAAGATCGTGTCGCTGCTTCAGTTGAACATCGATGTTAGCGAAAGCGTTTTCACGGTTATTACGGTAACGGACAAGTCGGTTGTAAAGCGGGATGATCATAAGGATCAGCGCCACAACGACAATAACAACAATTAAAAATGTACTCATACCTATTATTTATTAATTTTTTTTGGAGAGCAAATATAGTGATTAATTCCTCGTTTTACCGCCACAGGGAACAATTCGCCCCAATATCGGGAACATTTTCCCTTTTGTCGCGAAAAACAATATCTTCGCAATGAATTATAAACCCGTAAAATAATTAATAAGATGAAGATAGAGGTTTCAAACGGAGAGATAATAGATAAGCTCACTATCATTGAGATCAAGCTAAAAAAGATAAAAGACGATGCTAAGCTCGTCAACCTGAAAAAGGAGTATGAGGTGCTTAAAACAGCCTCACGATCCATTATAAGCGATGAAAATCCTCTTTACAAAGCCCTTTACAAGGTAAACTCCGAGCTTTGGGATATTGAGGATCGCATACGCATTCTCGAGAAAAACAGCGATTTTGGCGACGAGTTCATATCGGTCGCACGGTCGGTTTACTTCAAGAACGATAAACGGGCAGCGTTGAAGCGAGAGATAAACATTAACACCTCATCGGGATTGATAGAAGAAAAATCTTACGAGGAGTATTAGAATGAATATTCTGGTTCTGAGATTGTCGGCAATGGGCGACGTTGCCCTTACGGTACCCGTAATCAAGGGAGTGGTGGGACAGCATCCCGGTGTTAAGATAACCATGGTTACCCGCCAGGCCTTCGCCCCCTTTTTCAACACTCTCCCCGAGGTAAGACTTTTCCATCCGGAGTTTGGCTCGAGGCATAAAGGGTTGTCCGGCATGCGCAGGATATACAGGGATTTGAAGGAAATCGGGAATTTTGATGCTGTAATTGATCTTCACAACGTGATACGCACCAAAGTAGTATCGTGGCTTTTCAATCGTTCCGGCGTACCCGTTTACAAGATAGACAAAGGCCGTGCCGGGAAGAGAGTCCTTATTGCCGGCAAATCCAAAAAAAAACTGAAACATACGGTAGAGAGGTACCGCGATGTTTTTTGCGATGCCGGATTGCCGGTTACCCCCGCCACAGAAAGTTGTTTCATGCCACGCGACAACACCCTGATAAAGATCTCCGGCCTCTTTTTGTTCGGCGAATACGAACTGAACATCGGTGTCGCGCCTTACGCCAAACATCCTCTTAAGATGTGGCCCGAAGAGTATATGGTTGAATTGCTAAAGATGATATCCAAAAAACATTCGTCAAAGTTCTGGCTTTTTGGAGGTTTCGACGAGATTAAAAAGCTGCGTTCATTTAGTGAAAAATCTCCCGGCACATCTCTTGTCACAGGCAAGCTCTCCCTAGAGGAGGAGCTGGCCATCATGGGGAAACTCGACTTCATGTTGGCCATGGACTCATCAAATATGCACATGGCCTCTTTGGCCGGCACCAAAGTTGTCTCCATTTGGGGTGGCACCGATCCCCTGGCCGGTTTTTCCGCATGGCAGCAACCGGACGAATATTCGCTGCGAATACCCATTGAAGAGCTGGAGTGCAGGCCTTGTACAATTTACGGCAAAGGGAAATGCAAGCGGGGAGATATGGCATGCATGGTAAGATTGACACCCGACAAAGTTTACAACAAGCTCGTGGACTTTGAGCTGATCTAAAAACAATCTCCATTTACCCCTTTAGTTTTCGCGAACCAATTATTTTCCGCAAAAAACGTCCGGATAACTATTTTTATTAATTTTGTCCCCTAAAATAGGATTATCGGGATGTGGCGCAGTTGGTAGCGCGCTACGTTCGGGACGTAGAGGCCGCTGGTTCGAGTCCAGTCATCCCGACAAATAGTTTTCAAACCCTTGGAAACCCCTTCAAGGGTTTTTTGTTTCTTTCACTAAAAAGAGTGACAGACAACGGTGAAAGCGGTAAAGTCTGATCTGAGAGACCTGTGGTTACAAAGACCTTAACAATATTTATAAAACCCTGATATTGAGAATGCGGTTAATGAAGCGGAGATACAAGTTGACAAAAAATATAATTATTAGGCTTAATGTTCAAAAGTAATGATGAAATCTTCTATAACCCCCATTATTACTAACTTTGAAGCATTTTAAAGGTGATGGGTAAAAAATTTGCTTTTACTGTGGTTCGCGTGCCACGGTTAAAAACGG
>DUOU01000260.1 GCA_012838685.1 Bacteroidota bacterium
ATGTAAATGGTTAAGCCTTCAATCTCATATCGCATGAAACGGACAACCTTTTCCTGCCTTTGGCTCTTCTGGCCGACAGAATCCTTCTTCCGCCGGGAGTGGACATCCTCTCCCTGAATCCGTGTTTGTTCACTCTTTTTCTCCTTGATGGCTGAAATGTCCTTTTCATCGCGTTTATTCTTTATAATATTGTAGTTTCTCCGAATTGAGACCGCAAAGATAGATAAATTTTGGATAAATAAAATTTATTGACCGCATTTTTCACAAAGATTATCCAATTTTATGGTACGCGACAAAAAAACTACAATACTTCACAGGTAACACTCTTCTACCGCCAGAGATTCGGTAAAAATCGGTAATAGAGCAGGTCGCGCCATGTAATAAAGTCGTGTGCCGCTCCACCAAGGTAATATTCATGTTTTATGCCCAGACTTTCACACTGTTCGTGCAGAAGCTGATGTCGGGCAGTGGCATTTGTCTCATCGGGTCCGGCTCCAATGAAGAGGTAGTCTATCTGATTGTTTACTGACGGATCTTTCAGCAACACCTTGTTATCGGTTATTTTCAACGCTTCGATATCAGCGGTAGTGAGCGCGGCGCTGAGAATTCCTATGGAGCCGAAAACGTTGAGATTTTTCAAACCTACGTATTGCGCGTGTCTGCCGCCCATGGAGAGTCCGCTTATGGCCCTGCCGCTCTTGTTCCTGATTACTTTATAGTTTTTTTCAACGAATGGAATAATACATTTGAGATATTCTTCTTCCACAAGGGGGAAGGAGACGGCGGTATGGTTTGTACTCGCACGGTGAACCAACTGGTTGTTGACCATCACTATAATCATAGGTTTGGCTTTTCCTTCGGCCAAAAGATTGTCCATTATGAAATTTACGTTACCAGATAGCCACCATGTCTCGCCAATTTCGCCGGAACCACCCATCAGATAAAGCACGGGATATTCTTTGCTGGTGTCATAATTGGGTGGAGTGTAGACGAACAAGTTCCTGATACCTTTTGTCACTTCTGAATAGTAGTAGTGGGCTGTTACGGTTCCGTGTGGCACGCCCGGTTTCGCATCATAATACATCGGTTCGTTGCCGTGCACGTAGAGAATACTCGACAACGGCATGGAGCCCTGGTTAGCGTATGTGTTTGCCGGGTCTATCATGCTGACTCCATCAACATTGAACTTATAGGTGTACATATCAGGTTCAAAAGGTCCTACTGTCACGCTCCATATGCCCTTTTCGTCTTTTGTCATTTGAGCCGACCGCATGTTCATTGATGCCCTGAACATAGATCCGGAAACGGACACAGAGGTGGCATTGGGGGCGTTAAGCCTGAAGGTCACGGTCCTGTCGGGATTAACTTCAGGGGAAATTACACTAGCTCCCATTGCCGCGAGATTTACCCGGTTAGCGAAAGGAGCCCAATCGACGTTCACTCTCTCCTGCTGGGCAAAAAGAGGATTAAAATAGCATATCAACGCTATCGAAAGAGGTAATAACAATTTTTTCATAGGTCTGTTTTTTAATTTATGTTTAAGTGTTGGATGAACCCCTAAGGGCTCAATGAATAAGCAATAATTTAGCGTTACCTGTTGAGAAGATATATAATTACCCCAAGCCAAAGCATATAAAATTGGTTTGGGAATATTCTATTCGGTTATCACCTTTATCTGCTGCCCCCTGATTATCTTCACAACCTCTTTCAGTGTATATTCGGGGGTTCCTCCCGATTTGGAGGCTACCAGTGCCCCAACGGCGTTGGCAAGTGTAAGCGACTCTTCCAAACTTTTTTTGTCCAGATAGTAGACAAGAAAACCGGAGAGAAAAGCATCGCCCGCGCCAACGGTGTCAACTACTTTCACCTTATAACCATCATGGATAAAGCTTTTTTTGTTGACCGCATCATATATCATCGCGCCGTTGGCTCCTTTTGTAAGGCATACCAATTTGAGTCTGAACCTATCGGTGAACCACTCCATGGTCTCTTTTTCCGGTAAATCAATATTATACCATTCGGAGATGGTCTTCAATTCGTTGTCATTCAGTTTGGCTATATCTGCTTTTGAGAGCATTAAGGCGGTTACCTCCCGGGAATCGTATGGCGGTCTGAGATTAACATCTACAACCTTGATGCCCGGGGTAGCATCCAAAAGTTTCAGGATAGTCTCCCTGGTGTGCTCATGGCGCGATGCCAGGGTACCGTAAACTATCGCGTCCGATTCTTCAGCGACATGGAGCAGATCAGTGTCCACACTCATATTATCATATGCCACATTGTCCACTATTGAAAACGATACATCGTTTTCATTTGTCAAATTTACCTCTACGGTACCTGTGGGCAGTAGATGGTCGATTTGCAAAAGAGAGGTGTCAATGCCATGTTTGATCAGAAAAGAGGCCAATGATCTGCCCATCGCGTCGTTGCCGACTCTTCCGGCGAATCGGGCATCGTGACCCAACTTTTTCATATGGATGGCAACATTCATCGGGGCGCCTCCCTCTTTAGCCCCTGAGGGGAGAAGGTCCCATAATATCTCGCCAACGCAGAGTGTCTCCATAGGTGGTGGATTTTATACCGGGAAATATATGATTTTTTTTGTTTCGAAATAGGGTTCATCAAAGTATTTTGGAATATCTGTCACTGTTGCTTTGTTGGCATATATTCCAAGCTCTTCATCCAAGTTGCCTCCCTTAAGAAGTATCAGTCCGTTTCTTATTGTGTTGGCCGACTGTTCTTTCATTATCAATTTGTAGGCGGGTTTCAGGAATTTTTGGAATTCCATTACTGCCCTGCCGACAATAAAATGGTATTTACCGGTCTCTTCTTCCACCCTTTTTCGGGTGGGAGTTACATTTTCCAGTTTCAGTTCGTTGGCGATTGAGGAGACAACCTTTATCTTTTTTTCTATTGAATCGAGCAGCGTGAAGTGGGCAGTTGGAAATAGTATGGCCAATGGAATACCGGGGAAGCCGCCTCCTGTACCTACATCAAGAACTTTGGTTCCACCGGAGAAAGGCGAAAATTTAGCTATCGCCATGGAATGGAGGACATGGCGAGTGTAAAAATTATCGGTATCCTTGCGGGATATAACGTTTATCTTTTCGTTCCAATATAAGTACAACTCCTTTAACAACAAGATCTGTTCTCTCTGCCTTTCGGTCAATTCAGGAAAATATTTGAATACTGCTTCAGGTGTCAATGTTATCCGGTTTTATTCAAAATGTTGTACAACAGATTTTTGGCTCTGTGTAACTGTGTCTTTACAGTACCCAATGGGATGCCCAGTTTTTCCGATATCTCCTCGTAAGAGTACTCCTTGAAGTACCTCAGTTCTATGATCTCCCTGTAGGGTTGTTTGAGTTGCGCTATAAGTTTGCGCATAGTCTCCAGTTTCTGTTCATTGATAAGAGCCTCTTCGGGGTCCGGCGACTCTGATGCCAGATTTATTGAAAAACTATCCATCCTTCCGTCCAACCGATCGACAATATTGGGTTTTGTCTTTTTTTTCCTGATAAAGTCTATGCAGTTATTTGTCGCTATCATGAATAGCCAGGTTGAAAAGGCGTGCGTTGGAATATAGGTCTCTATGCCCTTGAACGCTTTTCCAAAGGCTTCCATGGTGAGATCTTCGGCATCATCGGGATTGTTGACCATTTTCAAGAGCATGTAATAAATAGAGTCGCGGTATCTGTTCATAAGGGAAGCAAATGCTTTACTGTCGCCATTCTTGGCTTTTTCTACCAGAATAATATCGTATCTGGCTTTTTCCGATAAACCGGGGTTTATTTCCACTTCGTAAGGTTTAGTATCGGTTTATTTAGCTTGACCTACTGGTACGCCAACTTATTTCCATTTTCTTTTGTACGTTCTTTTTGCCCCTTTGGTGATATAAATCAATCCGTTGATAAATGGTGAAAAGATATCAAAAAAGAGGGACAAAACAACAACATTTTTTTCTTCGAACAATCTGCAGTTCAAAATATAGGCAATCAACTGGACTGTCAGGCGTATACCGAATATCGCCAGAACTATCTCCCAATGAAACAGGTAACAGAGCAATGTGACGAAAGAGGCATAGAACAATACTCTTGTCATTGGCTCCATGAAGAGGAGCGCCTTGATCCCCTTTTTGTAGTGTGGGGCTGTAGTAAAATGGCGTCTCTTCCTGTCCACGAATTGTTTGAAACTAGTGGTTGGAACCGAGCGGGTAAACGACTCTTTTTCCAGCATTAAGGCGACATTTGTGGCGTTCCCGTTCTCCTGCACGAACAGATCGTCGTCACCCGACATCAAGGTGTTGTGTTTGCCGAAGCCCCCGCTTTTGAAAAACAGGGAACGGCGATAAGCCAGGTTCCTGCCAACTCCCATATATGGCAAGCCGCGCGCGGCCATCCCAAAATATTGCATCGCGATAAAAAAGGTGTCGTATCCTATATACTTGCCAAGTAACCCCTTTTGGGGGAAGTAGCCTCCGTAGCCCAACACAATATCTTTGCCTTCACTGAAACCCGACGCCATCTTGTTGATCCACTCCGGTCCCACAGGTTCACAGTCGGCATCGGTAAACAGCAACAGCTCGTTTTTCGCGGCTTTAATGCCTATGAACATGGCGAATTTCTTGAAGTGGGGGAACTTAGTGTCTTTTTTTATTGTGGAGACTCTTAGGTGGTTGTATTTTTGTTCCAGATAATTCAATAGGATATCGGAATCGTCTTCAGAACAATCGTTTACAACAATAACCTCATAGTTGCTGTAATTTTGTTCCAATACCGAGGGGAGAAACCTCTCCAGATTGGCCGCCTCATTACGGGCACAGATAATCACGGAAACAGCTTCATTCCCCGGGTCTCGTTTATCTTTCTTCAGAGTGACGGGGGCAAGATAGAAAAATAGATAAAAGAATAGCTGAAAAAGAGCCGCCAATACAAAAAACGCGGCGATAACCCACAAAATAACCTCACCGTAGAACATCCCCAAAAGATCAATTTTTTACAATATTAACAAGATAATCGATATGGATCGGTTATTGTTAAAAAAACGGGGAAAATTTTTCCAGACCGTTCGGAAAAGTTACTTTTGTGCTTCCAAGTATGAGGGGCATGTTCACTGTTTTAATAAAGGATAAAGAGTCAAAAGCGAGAAGGGGTCTGTTGAAAACCGCTCATGGGGATATTCAAACCCCTATTTTTATGCCGGTAGGTACCGGGGGTACCGTTAAGGGGATTTTACAGCGCGACCTGCTGAACGATATAAACGCAAAAATAATACTTGGCAACACATACCATCTGTACCTGCGTCCGGGCATATCAATATTACAGGCGGCCGGGGGATTGCATAAATTTATGTCGTGGCCGCTTCCCTTGTTGACCGATAGCGGTGGTTTCCAGGTTTTTTCACTGAGCACAAACAGGAAGATTACCGAGGAAGGAGCCCATTTCAGATCGCATATCGACGGATCATCCCACCTCTTCACACCTGAAAATGTGATAGATATCCAACGGATCATTGGTGCGGACATTATTATGGCACTTGATGAGTGCATGCCTTTTCCATGTGATTATAACTATGCCAGGGAGTCGGTCGCCCTGACCCACAGATGGCTCGACAGGGGAGTGGAACGCTTTAAAACGACCGATCCCATATGGGGATATGAACAGTTTCTTTTTCCGATAGTGCAGGGAGGCGTTTTTGACGATCTCAGGAGAATGTCGGCCGAGAAGATTGCCTTGGCGGGGATGGAGGGCAACGCGATTGGAGGACTCTCCGTGGGAGAGCCGGCTGAGGAGATGTACAGGATAATAGAGATTGTCAATGAAATACTGCCGGAGGATAAACCACGTTATCTTATGGGAGTGGGAACGCCTTCCAACATTTTGGAGGCAATAGAGAGGGGGGTTGATATGTTCGACTGTGTTATGCCTACCCGTAACGGCAGGAACGGCATGCTCTTCACCTCTGAGGGGACGATCAACATCAAAAACCAGAAGTGGAGCAACGATTTTTCTCCTATCGACCCGGAAGGGGCTTCGGAGGTGAGCAGGAATTTTTCCAAAGCCTATCTCCGACATCTGGTTGTTTCCGGAGAGATATTGGGGGGACAGATTTCGAGTATCCATAATCTTTCGTTTTATCTTGCCCTGGTTGAGCAGGCAAGGGAGAGGATAAGTGACGGAAGTTTTAAGAGTTGGAAGACAATGATGGTTAAAAAGTTATCGACAAAGTTATGACTTCGTTGAAGCTCAATATTATTGATAGATACATAATAAAGAAGTTCCTTGGAACTTTCTTTTTCGCTCTTTGCATGATTATGCTCATAGCGGTAGTGTTCGATTTCTCGGAGAAGATAGATAACTTTATGGGCAATGAGGCTCCGTGGAGGGCGGTGATATTCGATTATTACGGGAACTTCATTCCATATTTCGCCACATTGTTCGCGCCGCTTTTCGTTTTTATATCCGTAATATTCTTTACCGCCAAGATGGCCGCGAATTCCGAGATAATTGCCATCTTGAGCGGGGGCATGAGCTTTAGGAGAATGATGTGGCCCTATTTCCTCTCTTCAGCGGTTATCTGTGGTTTGGTGTTCTATCTGATGAATTTTGTCATACCGGAGGCCAACCTGGAGAGAATGAACTTTGAGGATAAATATTACAAGCCGAGAACAAGACAGACAAGTATTGCTAACCTGCACCGACAGATTTATCCCAACGTATATCTATACATGGAATCCTACAATCCACAGTCGGCCCGCGGCAGGAACCTTACCATAGAAAAATTTGATAATAACGGAAAACTGCTCTCAAAACTCTCCGCTCCAACGGTCGCCTGGGATTCGGTTTCGGGCAAATGGATGGCCCTGAATTATATACGCAGGGATATATTGGAAACAAAAGAGATATTTTCGAAAGGATCGCGGTTGGATACCTCACTTAATATTCGTCCCGATGATTTTTCGAGAGGCATAGAGTTTGTCTCCACAATGTCGTACCGCGAGCTGAACGATTATATTGACCTGCTTACTTTGCAGGGATCGGATGAATTGGTGGCTTTCGAAGTTGAGAAAAACAGCAGGATTGCCAGCCCCTTTTCCGTTTTTATCC
>DUOU01000261.1 GCA_012838685.1 Bacteroidota bacterium
ATACAGAATAAGCTATACCATCGCCAACAAACCGGATCGCCTCAACGTTGACAACCCCTTTTCAGAATGGTAAATTCCAAGGCAGCGGATAGATAACTCCTTTCCGGTGGTTATCTGTATTTATCGTCTATATCCGGTATCCCGTTTCCGTTGACATCGGCCATTGAGGAGAGATATTCTATTATTGCCAGCCACTCCTTGCCCTCCTGGACACCTTCCGTATAAGGGTCTATATCCACCCTTGCGGAGGAGATATCGGCAATCAGCCTACCCTCTCTGTCTTTTGGTTCAACCTTTACCAGGCCAAAAGTCATCTCCTTGATGATGCCTATGGAAGCCAACAGGTACGCGCTTGCCGACACAGAATAAAGTTTTTTGTTTTTCTTTGATATATCTATCGGTTCCACCGATCCGTCAGGTTTTTCCAAAACTATTTTTCTCACCTTCCTGAAGGGAAGTTTTTTAAGATCAATATCGGCCTTCAAGCCCGAGTAATAACAGTAATTTTCAGGTGTTGATGCCGACGAAAAGAGCAAAACCTCCAAAACGCTTTTCAACTCCTTCCCAGTAAGAAACACTTTCGACAAAGGGTATCCCGGGAGATCGTCTTCGCCCATACCCATGGACATTACCCTGAAAATATCCGAAGCGGTCTGCGCTCCCGGCACTATATCGTCGCGGATCACCCCCGCGGCCACCATCGCGATATCCGTGCCCCCAGGGTTATGGTTGTTTACATAACTATAAATAGCATCGGCGACCATTCTGCCAATATTGCTGTTTGAAACATCTGACTGGTCACAACTCAAAAGAAAACCGGTTTCAGCTATTTTGGTATCATACTCAAGTCCCAATGGAGCGAGTATTTCGTCGGATATCCTCTCTTTTTGGGCCTCTACCAACCTGTTTACAGCGCTATCCCCCAGAATCCTGTCGTCAACCGCTATCAACCTGTAGTCGCTTACCCTAATCTCCCCATCTCGCAGGATAAGTTCCAGACGACCCACATTCCTGCCATACGCTCCGGTCTGCACTATAGGTACACCGTTGACTATCAATGGCTTATTAATTGTAGTATGGGTGTGGCCACTTATCACCACATCTATACCCTTGACCTTTTTCGCCAACTTATAATCTTCTCCCCTCAGACGCCCTCTCTTGTCAGTTGCGACTCCCGAATGTGACAGGCATATAATGATGTCGCACCCCTCCCCTTCCAACTGCTTTGTCATCTCCATCGCTGTTTTGACCTGATCCGCGAAAGTTACCGGGGGCGCAAAGGCCGCGTTACTGTCGGCTACCTTCCCCAGGATGGAGAAGAAACCTATCTTCACCCCCTCCCTCTCTATAACCGTTTTTCGGGTGATTGCCCCTTTATCAAAAAGCGCCGCCAGCCGGTCGTCTCCTTGATCAACCGGATCAAAAACAGCGTTACTGAGCATAAGTTGGGGGATTTCGCCGCCTCTAAGCGAACTGTTGATTATTTCGGCAAGTTTATCCGGCCCCCAGTCAAATTCGTGATTTCCGATTGCCACAACATCGTATCCCATCTTCTTCATAAGGGGTAGCTGAAACCCGGTAGTAAGCTCCACTCCCTGGAAAAGCGTGCCCATAAGGAAATCACCACCGTCAAGTATCAAAGTGATCTCACCCTCGCCCCCTTTTTCCTCCTTGAAGATCGACGCTATCCGGGCAAAACCGCCACGGGTGTTATCGTCATTAACGATCAACGGGGTGTAATCCGATTCCGGAGCGCAACCCGTAATGTGCGAGTGAAGGTCATTAGTGTGGAGAATAACTATCTTTTTCCCGGCAGGTTGGGCCGACAGATAAGGAGAAACGGATAATATAGCGGCAAAAAGCGCGAAAAACAGCCTCATTCCAAATATTTTTTTGTTAAGGCATAAATTTAAATTATTTCGGCGATAACATAGATACTGCCGCCCACAAAAATCAGATCGTCATCCGCCGAATTGCGCCTGGCATCGTTATATGCCTCCGCGACAGTACCATAAGCATCGCCATAAATCCCAAAACCTTTCGCTGTTTCGGCCAATTTGAAGGGATCCATGGCCCTTTCGGTTCCAGCTCCGACAAAATAGTAACGGTCATCAACGGGGAAAAGGGGCAAAATTGAGGTTATATCCTTATCGTTCGAGAAACCGAGAACCCAACTCGTCTTTTTGCCGATAGCTTTCAACTGATCAACGATACCTACAATACCGTGATAGTTATGGCCGGCATCACATATTGTCAGGGGCCGGGTTCCCAATACCTGCCACCTGCCCATCAATCCGGTATTCCTGATCACATTGGCCACTCCGGCTACAAAATCCCGATCTGTCAAACCCAATTGTCCCTCCAGTAGTTCAAAAGCCTGCGCCAGGGTCGCGAGATTCTTCAACTGGTAATCGCCGCACAACGGAGTTTTACCCTCAATTACGGAGGGGATAATATCATTTTCAGACCCGGTTGGAAGCTGTCCCGATCCACTCGTACCTATATTGTTGGGATCATTGCTATAAAGGTGGCTTTTGGTTGGCGAGTATCCTGCCCTGTCAATCCTATATTTCCGACGAATAGTGGTAATGCCGCCATCCCCAACGGACAACTCACCGAAACCGCTCCCGGCCCATTTAGCTTCAAAGTTTTTGTCGGCGAACACTATTTCCGATCCTTCGGATTCCGCCCTGTCGATGAAAACAGGGTCCGTGTCGGAGCGACTCTCCCCTATCAGCACAGGTACATTCTTTTTTATTATCCCGGCCTTTTCAAAAGCGATTTTTTTGTAAGTGTCGCCCAGTAAGTTGGTATGCTCCAGGCCAATGTTGGTTATAACCGACAATAGAGGAACAATGATATTGGTAGAGTCGAGCCGCCCCCCAAGACCTGTCTCAATAACCGCAACCTCAACACAATTACGGGCGAACCAGTCGAACGCCATCGCCGTGGATAACTCAAAGAAGGATGGCTTCAGCGTTGTTATTATTTCGATATGGTCGGCTACAAAAGCCACTACAGCCTCTTCGGTTATCATTTCACCGTTGATCTTTATCCTTTCCCTGAAATCTTTTATGTGGGGTGATGTAAAAAGGGCAGTTTTAATTCCCGCCTCCTGCAATATAGAGGCTAACATATGTGATACTGACCCCTTTCCGTTCGTTCCGGCAATATGGATAGTTTTAAATTTTTCATGTGGATGTTTGAAATAATCATCCAACATAATTGTATTGTAAAGATTTGCCTTATATGCTGCCCGCCCAATCCTGTGGTATACAGGAAGAGAATTATAAAGAAAATTGATTGTTTCGCTATAGTTCATCTTTGGAATTACCGGTAAAAACAGTGCAAAAGTAACGGTTTACGGCAAATGATCGCTAAACAGTTCCCTTTTTAGTTGTGTATCCAGTGAC
>DUOU01000024.1 GCA_012838685.1 Bacteroidota bacterium
ATTGGAAACAGATAGCTCTACGGAAAAACAGATTTCCGAGCTAAATAAACTGATAGGCGAGATTACGGTTGAGAATAATTTTCTAAAAAAAAAGTTGAGACAATGAGCCAGAAAGAACGTCTTAGTTAGCTACTCCCCATTCTCTGACCACTGTGGTACAAAAATAAGTTTTCTTCTTCGATGATTTTCTCTTGTAAATACTTTTTTAATCAGAATGCGGGTTCTGTCAAGATTCCTGAAAGGACTTGTCTTGATCTTGACTGGTTCCGTGGTCTGGTTATCTCGGTATTTAGAAGAGAAAGTCATTACGCTGCCTGATAATATCTTTTTGCCGGGATCTTGTGATCGATACCCTGATGGCAAAGCCGGTTATTGTAATAATCCATATAATCTTTGAGCCTCTAAAGCTCCAGCCCATCTGAAGGGACTTTGATATAAACATAGTCATATTTCACAGAACGCCAGAACCTTTCTATAAAGATATTATCAATAGCCCTGCCTTTACCATCGGGATGTACGTGATATCTATTGCCCATACCTGATTTGGCCTGGTAATTTTGAGATCCCTCAACAGGTATGGTTTGATATATTTCGCCTGACCAAGTCTGCTTAGATTCCGCTTGGGATAGATCGCCATTAAGCCCATTAAACGCAAAAGCCCGCGAACACGCTTATGATTAGCCAAAATACCGAGTGTCAGAAGAAAATCTCTCATACGAACCACTCCTTCCGTAGGATGCTCCAGATAATGCTCATCCATCAAGCGCATGAGTTTGAGATTTTCTTCGGTCTATCCAGGAACTCCCTCTTCCAACGGGCTATCTGGTTTGGGTGTATGCCATACCTTTTTGAATGTTCTGATAATGTCTCTCTCTCCTGTAAGGCCTCAATGGCTACCTTAGCCTTGAAGGCCCCTGAATGTTTTTGTCTTTTTGCTTTCATAATTCACTGGTTTAAAGTTATCAAATTTAACACTTAACCAGTGGTCTTAAAAACGGGTAGTATTATAGTAATTGATGCCACCGGCCTGTGTGACCAGTTTCTCTTCGTTGTAACCGTCAAATTCGGTATAATCGGTATATTCTCCTATTGCCCTTTTATTTGTGTAGTCATTTGTTGAGGCCCATAAAATATAGATGTCAAACACTCCGGCCTCGTCAACCTGTTGTTGCAGCGATTTTCCCTGCAATGAGGAAAATCCCGCACCGGGAACACCATAATTTGTGATTGTCATGCCCAGATGCCTTTCCCACAATATTTTTGCGCTATCACTCGCCGGTATGACAGAGACCGAGCCCCCAAAAACAGCGACAGATTTTCCGTAATTGAAGGACTCTTCAAGTTTTAACGTTCCGGATCCATTTTGTGAAAACGCGTTAAACGAACAAAATGACAACAGAACGGTCAGGTAAATGATTTTTTTGGTCATGATATAAGGGTTTTATTTTTTCTTCTCGTCTTCAATTGTCGATGAGTTAAACCGAACCAATTTTTCCCAGTCAATTTCCCCATTTTCTTTACAAAATTCATCCGTAAACTCTTTTGTAAATTTGTTAATCATTTGAGAATATGATTTTACGAAATTGTCATTTTTTTCTTTGGCTTTGTGTCCAAGCGGTTCAATAATTTCGGTGTAAAGATTTTTATTTCCGGAAATGAATTCCCAAAAACTTTGTCCACAATATTTAAAATAATCTCCTTTATCTGGTTTATTGTCTCGCCCATAACAACAACCATTTACCGCAACAATATTAAGTTTTGAATTACTTGTTCTTAATGTCTTTTTTGCTGTCTTGAAATCTGAAACCATTTTTGCGATTTGAGAACTGTTTCCCCAATTTGGGCCAGATTTTATATTCACAATGTAACGAACTCCATCATTATCAAACTCAAGGTCAATCCCACGTATTCCAGATTTTTTACCTCCGTAAACATTCTCATTTATATAAATAGCAAGACCTTCGAGCCAATCTCCAAAAATTCCTTCTTCACTTGAAGAAATATGCGCATCAACAATTCCACGAATAATCATCTCCGCAGTCAGAACATATTTGGCTTTGAATAAGTATGGATTTTTTCTTTTAAGAACTTGCGAAAGTTTAAGGCTGTCGAGACTCTGAATTCGCTTTTCATGAAAAATGCCAATATTTTTCTCAACGTACTGTGATACGTCTTGCGGGTTTAGTTTTTTCATATTTGGTTTTTGACTCTAATAAATAAAGCTCGACAGGTTGAAGTTGCTTTCTTACCATCTCACAATATTCTGGTACTACATCAATACCAATAGAATTGCGTTTCATTCTATTCGCAACAATTAAAGTTGTACCTGAACCCATAAACGGGTCAAGAACTGTGTCGTTTTCTTGCGTAAAAAGTTTGATGAACCATTCCGGAAGTTCATCTGGAAAGGCAGCACTATGATTTTTGTTATTGCACTCCGTTGCCAAATGTAGGACGTTTGTTGGATACGCTTTATCCCTGTCTAACCAGTTTGAAATATTTTTCCCAAATCCACTGCCAACTTTTGAGTTATCTCTTGTTTTGTCGGTTTCAGAAAGGTTTTTAAGTCTGTTTTTTGTCCAATCACCCATTGGAACCATAACTTCTTCTTGATACATATTGAATTTTTTATTCTTATTAAACTGAAGAAGCCTTTCCCAAGAATCACGAAAACGATTTGGCCATTTGCCAGGATAGGAGTTTTTTTTGTGCCAAATGAATTCTTCTGTCCATAACCAACCTTGTTTTCGCATAGCCAAAATTAATTCAATAACATAAGTACTGCGTTCTCCTTCAACAACTTTTTCCTTTATATTCAAAATAAAAGTCCCAGTTGGTTTTAATACTCGTAACAACTGTTTGGATATTGGTAAGAACCACTCAACATATTTATCGGGGTGAATTCCCCCATAAGTACTTTTTCTCTGGTCTGCATAAGGTGGTGATGTTACAATCAAGTCAACTGAATTGTCAGGGAGTAGTTTTAATTTCTCTTTACTGTCACCTAAATATATGTCTGTCAATATTTCCATTCGATTTCTTTACATCCACAAATTTACAAAATTTATTTGTTCGGTTTTCATTCTGTTAATAAGTCATCAATTGTATGATTGTCGTTTTCTTCGCCTGAAGCATACCTTATCGATATAAGTCCGATTAATAAAAAAAATCAAAAAAGTTTACTTCTTCATTTTCGCTTCATATAGCGGGTATATTTTTGACCCGTAAGTTAAACGTTAAACAGTAAATTAACTTGAATTTGGTATAATATTGACACTTTAAAAGGAG
>DUOU01000262.1 GCA_012838685.1 Bacteroidota bacterium
ACAATTGACGGCAAGTATTCAGCTCACTTTGAGAAGGCTGTGGCTATTGACAAAGATAAAGCAGATGTATTGACGACATTTGAATATATAGATGAAGTATTAAAAGGAAAGTAACTTATGGCGAAACAAGCTTCCATAGAACAAGATGGTACGATAATAGAGGCTCTTTCCAATGCAATGTTCAGGGTAGAGCTGGAAAACGGTCATGTTATCACAGCCCATATTTCGGGTAAGATGAGGATGCATTACATTAAGATACTTCCGGGCGATAGGGTAAAAGTTGAAATGTCGCCATACGATCTTACAAAAGGAAGGATAACATTTAGATATAAATAATAAGAAATATTTGCAGAAATGAAAGTGAGAGCATCTGTTAAGAAACGTAGCGCCGACTGTAAGATAGTTCGCAGAAAAGGGCGTGTTTATGTGATAAACAAGAAAAATCCCAAGTTCAAACAAAGACAGGGATAATTTGATTAATTTCGCAACCTAATTAGATAATTATTATATGGCACGTATTGTTGGTGTAGATTTACCGAGGAATAAGAGAGGCGAAATAGGCCTAACTTATATTTACGGTATTGGCAGAAGTACCGCTCAGAAAGTACTCGATAAGGCTGGCGTTGATCGCAACGCTAAGGTTGAAGAGTGGAATGATGAGCAAATCAATGCCATCCGTAAAGTTCTGAACGAAAATTACAAACTTGAAGGAGAACTCCGTTCAGAAACGAATATGAATATTAAACGATTGATGGATATCGGTTGCTATCGGGGTATTCGTCATAGAATAGGGCTACCGGTTCGCGGTCAGAGTACCAAGAACAATGCCCGTACAAGAAAGGGAAGAAAGAAGACAGTCGCTAACAAGAAAAAAGCCACTAAATAAGGGATAGACTATGGCAAAGAAATCAGGAACATTAAAGAAGAGGGTCGTTAAGGTAGAATCGACCGGTCAAGCGCATATCCATTCGTCGTTCAACAATATTATTGTTACACTGACCAACAATTCAGGACAGGTTATCTCTTGGTCTTCAGCCGGGAAAATGGGATTCAAAGGCTCAAAGAAAAACACTCCTTATGCCGCTCAAACCGCTGCTGAAGATTGCGGAAAAGTAGCTTATGATCTCGGTTTGAGAAAAATAAAGGTGTTTGTAAAAGGACCGGGCGCTGGTCGTGAGTCGGCTATCAGAGCTTTGTCGAATGTCGGAATAGAGGTCACCGAGATAGTTGACATCACACCGATACCGCATAACGGTTGTCGTCCCGCCGGAAGAAGAAGAGTATAGGCAGGATGTATTAATTTATTATTTTTGGATAAAACATTTTCATTATGGCAAGATATACCGGCCCAAAATCAAAAATAGCTAGAAAATTCGGTGAACCTATCTATGGTCCCGATAAGCATCTCGATAGGAAAAATTTTCCTCCCGGACAACACGGATTAAACAAGAAGAGAAGGAAAATTTCCGAGTACGGCATTCAGTTAAGAGAGAAACAGAAAGCCAAATATACCTATGGTCTTCTTGAGCGTCAGTTCAGAAATACATTCGAAAGGGCATCAAGAGACAAAGGTATAACTGGTGAGGTTCTGCTTCAGTTACTTGAATCCCGTCTTGATAACGTTGTTTTCCGCCTTGGAATAGCCCCAACAAGGGCAGCTTCGCGTCAATTGGTTTCCCATCGCCATATCACGGTAAACGGTGAAGTGGTAAATATCCCTTCATATCAGGTCAAACCAGGTGATATTATTGGTGTCAGGGAAAAATCCAAATCACTTGAAATTATAGTTGAGTCTCTAAGGTCCGCTAAAGGCTTGCGTTTGACGTGGCTTGAATGGGACGATGCACAGATGGCAGGTAAGTTTATGAATGTACCTGATCGTTCCGATATACCTGAAGATATCAAGGAACAACTAATAGTTGAATTGTATTCAAAATAACAATATAACATAAGATTTATGGCTATTTTATCATTCCAGAAGCCCGATAAGGTAATAATGCTTGAAGCTGACAACAAGTTCGGCAAATTTGAATTTCGCCCACTTGAACCAGGTTATGGCATTACTGTCGGTAACGCACTGAGAAGGATCTTACTCTCATCTCTCGAGGGATTCGCCATTACATCGGTGAAAATCGAAGGGGTCGATCATGAGTTTTCCTCAATAACCGGTGTAATCGAAGATGTAACCCAGATTGTTCTTAACCTGAAACAGGTTCGTTTTAAGAGGAATGTAGAGGATGTTGATAGTGAGACGGTTACCATAATCCTTCCCGAAAAAGAGACTTTAGTTGCCGGTGATTTCAATAATTTTCTGAGTAACTTTGAAGTTCTGAATCCGGAGCTTCTTATCCTTAGAAAAGAACCGCAGGTAAAATTCTCGATCGAGATAACTATCAGGAAAGGCAGGGGTTGGGTTCCGGCTGAGGAAAACGAATCAGAAGAGTTCGAGTTTGGAGTGATAGCGATCGATTCAATTTTCACTCCAATTCGCAATGTCAAGTATTCGGTCGATGACTTCCGTGTTGAACAGAAAACAGACTATGAGAAACTTCTTTTAGAAATAGAGACTGATGGATCAATTCACCCTAAGGAGGCGCTAAAAGAGGCCGCCAAAATTCTGATATACCACTTCATGTTATTCTCCGATGAGAAAATTACAATTGAATCCGAGGATAAAATGTCGAGTGAAGAGTTCGACGAAGAGGTACTCCATATGCGCCAGTTGTTGAAGACAAAATTGGTTGATATGGATCTTTCCGTCAGGGCTATTAATTGCCTTAAAGCCGCCGAGGTTGAAACTCTTGGTAATCTCGTTCAATTCCAGAAAAGCGATCTTCTTAAGTTTAGAAACTTTGGAAAAAAATCATTAACGGAACTTGAAGAGCTGCTTGGAACCATGAACCTGACATTGGGCATGGACGTGAGCAAATATAAATTAGACAAAGAATAACTGTAACTATTTGAGTATAAAGAAAAATGCGACATTCAAAAGTAGTCAACCATTTAGGTAGGACGAGTTCACATAGAAACGCCATGCTCGCGAATATGGCTGTTTCATTGATAAAAAATAAACGTATAACTACAACTTTGGCCAAAGCGAAAGCCCTGAAAAGCTATGTTGAACCTTTGATTACAAGATCAAAGGAAGATTCAACCCACTCAAGAAGGGTTGTCTTCAGTTATCTGCAGGATAAAGAGGCAGTTACTGAACTTTTCAGGGAAATATCACTGAAAATAGCGGATAGGCCGGGCGGTTATACCCGTATTCTGAGAATTGGCAACCGTTTGGGTGATAATGCTGAAATGTGTGTGCTGGAATTGGTGGATTATAACGAGGCTATGTTGAAATCTCCGGATGCCGGAAAAGCTAAGACTACCAGAAGAAGGAGATCGTCAAAGAAAAAAGAAGAAGCTGTTGCTGAAACCACCGAAACAGTTGTCGCCGCCGAAGATACAAAATTGGAGTCCGCAAAAACGTCTGAAGAAGTATCGGCCGAAAATGTGACTGAAGTGGAAGCTGATGCTGGAACTGAAGCTGAACCGGAAACCTCTAAGGAATAATAAGGATCCCGATTTGGATGGATTTCCGTAAAAATTGAAGTTAAACAGATAGGTTACAAATCGAATTTAACTATAAATTAATAATAGAAGGGATGACTCTTTTGATTGTTATCCCTTTTTTTATGTATATTGCGCTATTGTTTAATATAAAAATAAAAAATCAATGAGTCAAATAATTAGTGTACACGCTCGTGAAATCCTAGATTCTCGCGGCAATCCCACGGTCGAAGTCGATGTAA
>DUOU01000263.1 GCA_012838685.1 Bacteroidota bacterium
CACCTGAACTACCCTCCTGGTGCCGTAATGATTCATACAAGGCACCCTAAAATTAAGCGCTTACGTTTGACTCTTATCTAGGAGGAAACCCTACAAAGAGACCTGAAAGACTTAAGACTCTCAAATTAGAGGAAGATCTTGGGAACTCTAAGTATGACTACAAAAACAAAGAGACCGAGAACCGCCGGAATGGCTACAGCAAGAAAACAGTGACCTCATCAATGGGAGACATATCTCTCGATATTCGTAAGCGCTTAATTTTAGGGTGCCTTGTATGAATCATTACGGCACCAGGAGGGTAGTTCAGGTGACCACGGTAGATAAGGTGCCAGAGATTCATGCGTCAATTCCTTTAAGCTTGGTAAATTTGTCAGTAGATGCACCAAATACATATATGGATTAAGTTGATTTGCTTTGGCAGTTTCTATCATGCTGTAGACAATAGCACTGGCCTTGGCTCCGCGAGTTGTGTCGGCAAACAGCCAGTTCTTCCTGCCTGTGACATACGGACGAATGGCATTTTCGGCTCGATTGTTGGAAAGCTCGATTCGTCCATCCAACAGGAAACGATTCAATGATTCCTTTTGATTCAATGCATATGTGATCGCTTTCCCCAGATTGGAGTTTGGCAGCGGATTTAGTTGTTGCACCCATTCCCAGAACTCATCAAGAAGGGGTTTCATATTTTTAAGTCGTTCTTCATACCGCCTTTCAGCGGATAGTTCCTCCCATTTCTTGTCCATGGCAAACAGACGGTTACAATAATCATATCCGATAGCCGCCTTGGAAGTCTTAGTGTCAGCCCCCTTGGGAATTGCTTCTTCGAATTTGCGTTGTAAATGAGCCCAACATCCACAATGTATAACATCAGGCACTGCATTGTAGCCACTATAGCCATCTGTCTGAAGGTAACCCGAAAAACCCTCAAGAAATCTTCGGGCATGCTGGCCGGATCGTGTCGGTTGGTATTCAAATAAAACAGCCGGGGTTGGACTTCGCCCGGAAGTGTAGACCCACATCCGCGATTCTGTCGTTGCTTTCCGTCCCGGTTCTTTTAATACCTGCAGTACAGTTTCGTCTGCATGAATCAGGGGTTCGGAAATCAAGTGCTTATGAATGGCATTGTACATTGGTTCAAGCCATTCATGGCTTGGACGTATGATCCAGTTTGCCAGGGTGGCTCTGGAAAGTGTCACCCCCTGATTTGCCCAGTCTTTCTCCTGCCGGTATAAAGGCATTCCGTTGGCATATTTCTGATACATAACATAAGCAACTGTTGAGGCAGAAGCAAGGCTGCGTTTCATGACCGGGGCTGGAACCGGCGCTTTGACAATGTTGGCATCTCCGGTTTCCTTCTCGCAGACGGTACACACATAATTAAAACGAATGTATCTCAATACTCTTACTTGGGCAGGGATAATCTCAAGTTCATCCCTGACATGCTCCTTGCCCAGATATCTAAGGTCAGCCTGGCAAATACCGCAAGAGCGCTTGTCCTCGTCAAGGTCACAAACAACCTCCACTACAGGAACTGTCTGTGCCAGTTCTTCCTTTGTTCTTTTAGGTTTTCTGGTATGGGCAGCCACAATTGTCTGTACGGTAGGTTCTTCTGCTTTGTTGTTCGCTTCGACCTCTGCTTCGTTGAAAAGTGAGATTTGATCGTTGTCTTCTCCTAAAACATAACGACGCTTTTCGCTGGATTGGCCGTATAGAGCTTTTTGGGATTTGATAAGAAGCTCTGTAAGCTGGTTGATACGGATTTGCTGGTTTTCCACTATTTTTTCCAGAGTGGAAACATATTCAATTTGTTCTGGCGTAAGCCCTGTAAAATTTATCTTTTGCATAAGATAATTGTACCATATTTCACCTGAAAAATCCAGCTTAAATGCTGTAAAATCAATACTTTTACGCACTTTTTTATCAGTAGATTTCGCCTGTTCTTGCTTTTCGTATTGCTTTGGGTTGATCTATCGTCAGACCCTCCATCAGCCACCGGAATTCCTGCTGGGTAAGCCGTCTTGCTTGCTCCGGTGTACGGGGCCATTTAAAGTTCCCATTCTCAAGACGCTTATATAGCAGTACAAAACCGTCTCCTTCCCAGAAGAGAGCTTTGAGACGATCACGACGTCTCCCACAGAAGAGGAACAGGCTCGGAGAAAAGGGATCCATGCCAAATGTCTCTTTGATAATAGCCGCTAATCCATCAATTGACTTTCTCATGTCTGAGTACCCGCAGACAATGTAGATATCTTCTGCCCTTGTAATATCGCCTAACATATGCTTTTCAATGCCGACAGAACTGCCTCGATGGTTTCTCTGGAAGTTCCGTCATGTATATCAACACAAAAAGAAGGCAAGTGGATTGTGACTGCTGCAGATACCTTTGTCTGGTGAAATGGTACTGGGACAATTTCTTGTTCCGGTTTCTGAGGTACAAGTGATCCGGTCTCACACGCCAAGGTGCGGATTCTTCGCAGCCAGTAGTAGTACGATTTAATTTTTACATTGTTCTGGCTGCACCAACTGACAACTGTCATTCCACTGGTTTGGCAGGCTTGGATAATCTTGCTCCACTGCTTGAGTCGGAATTCAGTTTTGGCATTTGTGATTTTATCCATATTGAGATAGCCTCCTTAGAGATTCTAGACTTTTTAGTCAGAGTCGAAAAACTCGAAAAAGTCTAAAGACTTTTGGATGGATTATCTCATATGGACGGATAAACTTCTATGCGCACTTATATTAAGCGCTTACAAAGAATCAAGGGCTTGTGTTTCCTGCTGGTCTATAAATGGTAATATCTCCAGCCTGCGTTGCTCGTACGACATATCTGGCTGCGAGGAAATAGTATAATCTTTACTTTGGATAATAATGTTATCTGACTTATATGGAACCATTGTTGGTGTGATATGGTGGGCTTTTATATCATGATTTTTTTGTTCATGAGAATCATTACTTTTTTTCTGTGCTTGGAGCTGTTTTAATTTAATATATCGTTGCTTTTCTTCTTCAAGTTTGGCTATTTTTTTATTGAATGCCTTTTGCTTTTTGTTGAGCCAAGTATTATACCGTTGGATAAAACCTTTTAAAGAAAGTTCATTATCTTCAAAGGTCAAAGAAGTCAAAGGAGAACACTCTCTATATGAATTTTCATAATTTTCTGATTCAAATAATGTCCCATTATACTCATATCTATTTGGGTCGGATTTGTACTGCGCAATTTCCAATCCATCCCGGCTAATAACAAGCAAATCTTTATTTTTGGACTCATTTAGTAAATATCTTTTTAAAAAGTAAGTGTGGTTCTCCTGTACGATTTTTTTTGTGTCACAGATAACTATCCATTTGACAGCTATTCCTTTACTTTTGTATTTTTCATTTATATTGTCCATCCGGTTCTTAGATAATTGTTGAGTTCCAATTTCTACAGCTATTGTTTTTCCATCTGGCAATTCAAAGAGTAGGTGTGTATAATGATGATCAATAATTTTGACCTCTAGTTGGACTTTATATCCGTTTTCTTTGAAATGTTCATATAGGATTTTTTTAATTTTTCTTACAATCTGTATATTGATTTTGTCAAACTTAGCGTAATCACAACGCGCATTACTTAAATGTGCAAAATAAGCATCCTTTACTTCACCATGACAATAACGGAGAATAGGCTCCTGGCAATCAGAGTCTGGACAGCGTAATCCTTTATCTCCACTTGCTTTGCGAACTTTCTTTTCAAGGGTATATTCTTTTGCTATATCAGATGCAATTAGCAACTGACCGTTCCAAATACTATTTTCCATATTTTATTACCTCATAAATGAAAAAGCATAAAAAATGTATTTAGATTGATTCGAATAGTAATAAAAAATGAGGGCTCTGAAGGCTTTCATTCATATGGAATTTTTACAAATACTCTACCTCTTTAAAAATAGGTATTGATTTATCCAGCTCTAATACCATTTGAATCTCTGCCAAATGAGCTTTTGTGAATGTTACGCAATCCTCATCGATGAGTGCACTTGGATCAATGATTTCTGCAGATCTTATATTCTTTGCAAAATTCATCATTATAGTCTTATCATTTCTTAATTGTCTATATTTTGAGGCGCAAGTCGGACAAAGTGATAAATTCATAAACTCAAGCTCTTTCGTTGGATTGTTGAAAATTTCTGCAACCTCCCAAAAACGGCTGGGCTTTTCACACATTTGACAGTATCCTTTATATCTTTTTCCGATATTTTCCCTGTCTTTTCCTCGGCTTACTCTTACACGTAATAGTTTTGGCTCGTATTGAACCATTGGTGCTATTTCATATTGTTTTCTTATATATTCTCTTAGCCGTATTAAGTTGCTTATTTTTTCATCCGGAAAACCTGTATCTTCTTCAATAACATCAGGATCAAATTCGTTTGCATCCTCTTCAATTTCAGCTGCCAATTCAATTAACAAGGCATTTTTTAAATCTTTTGGTAAACTTTTAATAACATTGGTAAGTTGGTAGGTATCCATTGTTACTATTTGGTTGACCAACTGGTTATTTTCATCAATTTCATTTTTAGAAAACTGAAG
>DUOU01000316.1 GCA_012838685.1 Bacteroidota bacterium
ACACCCAGTTGGTCACCGTTGTTGACACCCAGGCGCCCACAATCACGGCGCCCGCTGACATGCTCAATGTTGCCGCCGACGCCGGTTATTGCTACGCCACCATCTCTGATCTTGGCTCCGCTCTGACAGACGACAACTGTTCTGTTGCCAGCGTTGACAACGACGCTCCCGCTACCTTCCCGTTGGGCAGCACCACCGTTACCTGGACCGTTACCGACGGTTCTGGCAACACCGCCACCGACACCCAGTTGGTCACCGTTGTTGACACCCAGGCTCCAATTGTTTCAAATTGTCCTTCAAATATCACGGTAAACAATGATTCTGGAGCAAATAGTGCTGTTGTTACATGGGTTGAACCAACGGCAAACGATAATTGTTCGGGGCTGCTTACTTATGATACTAGGTCTCATGCTCCCGGGTCGACTTTCCCCGTAGGATCAACAGAGGTTACATATACGTTTACGGATGCTTCATCCAATACAACTACTTGTACGTTTACCGTGACTGTTGTTGATAATGAACCACCTGTATTAACTTGTCCGGGAACGATAACCGTACAATGTATTGGTGAAGTCCCGGCAGCTTATGCAACCCTTGTAGATTTCACCGCAGCGGGAGGATCAGCGACCGATAATGTAGGAGTAATCGCGACTTCATTCACATTGATTGATCAATATTCCGATGGAGGCGTTTGTCCAGAAACAATAACCCGGGTTTATGCGATCGGCGATAATGCGGGAAATGTATCAAATTGCACACAATCAATAATTGTTGATGACACTACTCCTCCGGCTCTTACGGGAACAATTCCTAGCGGAGCGACAGGAATGGTACTCTATTTCGCAGATATTCCTGCTGGACCTACAGAAGCTGAGATAGCGGCTCAATATACAGATAACTGTTCTGGAGCGGTAACTGCTACCAAGTCGGGTACACCCACAGGAAATGATGACTCATGGACAGTAACTTATACCTATCTTGTACAAGATGCTTGTGGAAACAGTGTTGTACCATCGCCCACAGTTACCTATTCTGGTGGAGTGACGGGCTTAGGTATCAATATAGATGCTATTAACAATGTTCTTTGTTTTGGAGAGGCCACAGGTTCTGTAATGATCACTGTATCAGGAGGTATTGCTCCATATTCGTACTCTTGGAAAAATTCTTCGAGTGTTGAAGTCTCCACTTCACAGGATCTTGTTAATGTGGTTGCGGATAATTACACTATTACCGTAACAGATAAAGAGGGTAAGATCGCGACACAAACAGTTTCTATTACCCAGCCGGCTTCATCTGTAAACTTCACAACATCGGTAGTTCAGGCATGTTATGGCGAAAGCACCGGAAGTATAACTGTAAATGGTGTTGGAGGAACTTCGCCTTACACCTATAGCATACAGGGAGGTGCCTATACGGCGACGAACGTCTTTACAGGGTTGGCCGCCGGTACTTACCTTATATCCGTAAAGGATGATAATGGCTGTACCGTTTCCGATTATGTTTCGGTAACCCAACCGATGTATAAAGTTGCCGGTACTACACAAATTAATGAAAATATATTGTGTTATGGCGAAAGAACGGGAAGTGTGACAATTAACGCTACTGGAGGTACAGGTGTGTATACATATAGCATAGATGGTGGGTCGACTTATGTGGCGAACAATACCTTTACCGGATTAAGGGCGGATTCAACATATACAGCATTTGTCAGGGACAGTAATGGTTGTTTGTCGAATCCAATCACAGTGCTGTTGTCACAACCTACAAAAGTGGTCGCCACTTTGAAACCTTATAGTGAAATCCAGTGTAATGGAGGATATACTAATGTAGAAATAACGGTATCAGGTGGATATCAGCCATACTCTTATAAACTTGATGGTGGTGCTCCTAGTAACATAGGTATATTCACTGTAGCTGCCGGCACCCATACTGTAGTAGTCAGCGATTACTACTTCTGTACCGATGCTATTACATTCACTGTCGGTCAGCCTACGGCATTGACGCTTTCCATTATTTCACAGACAAATATTGTATGTAGCGGTGAAACAGGCAGTGTTACTGTGCAGGCGACCGGAGGAGTGGGTTCATATCAATACAAAATTGATGGTGGAACGTATAGTGATGTGTCTGTATTTAGTGGTCTTGCGGCTGGTTCACATCAGGTTACAGTGATGGATGCCAACAACTGCTTACAATCTATACCTGTTAATATAACTACTATTCCTTTCTTAACCGGAAATATTATTGGTTCACCGATCAATGTTTCATGTAACGGAGGAGATAATGGAAGTATAACTGTCAGGGGATCTGATGGTACTCCACCGTATCGTTATCGGGCGACAACTGATGGCACAGGAGCCTATTCTTCGGAGGTTGCGGCAGGTGATGATTATATAATAAGCGGCTTATCCGCCGGAATATATACTGTAAGCATAAGGGATGCCAACAATTGTCTGTTCACTTTCCCAAGCACAATTGAAATAACAGAACCAGATGCTTTGGTTG
>DUOU01000264.1 GCA_012838685.1 Bacteroidota bacterium
CACCGCGGCCAGCCAATCCCGATACCTTGATCTCCTCTATAACCTCTTCGGGGGTCATGCTCGAAAGCACTTTTTTAAGGGCAGCGTAACCATCTTTTTTGATATAGTCGTCCACCTCGGTGGGGTCTATAAGCCCGCAGTTCCGCAACGTTATCCTTGTCTGTTTTTCCAGGAACAGTTTGTCCTCATCGGAGATACAAAATGGTTCCAGCTTCGAGAAATCACTGTTTCTAGCCGCTTCCAGTATATCGTCCGCCTTTTCCACTGGCACTTTCACCAGTCGGCATACAAGTTCCTCCTCTTCGTAAATATCCACTATAGGCTCAAGGAAACACATTCCGATGCATCCGGTGACTCGCAGGTCGATGTTGTCGCTCTCCCTCATCCCGGCCAATATGGCATCGTACACCTTTCCGGCACCGGCGGCTACACCGCAACTTCCTTGTCCAACCATTATCTTCATAGCGCTTCCTCCCTGGCTTTTTTCCTGAGTTCACGGATTATAGCGGCAACTTTGTCGCTTGTCAGCGTTCCGTATGTCTCTTCGTTGATCATCATAGCCGGCGAGAGGCTGCAGCAACCCAAACACGCCACATTTTTCAGCGTGAAAAGTCCGTCAGCCGTTGTCTCTCCATCCTTTATGCCCAAAATATCCTCGATAGCCTTCTCTATCCTTTCGCTGCCGTTGACATGGCACGCCGTGCCCTGGCAGAGCATTATCAGGTATTTACCGATGGGCTGTAACCTGAATTGAGTGTAAAAGGTGGCCACACCCATCACCTTCGCGGGGGTGGAACCTGTTCTCCCCGCTATATGGTAAATCACATCAATAGGAAGGTATCCGTATATCTCCTGTGCCTTCTGGAGGATGGCGATCAGGCTTCCCGGAATATCTTGGTAATGTTCCAACAGATCCTCAAGAAGCGAGAGGTCGCTATTCCTGTTTTTATTGTCGCACATATTGTAATCCAGTTGAATTTCCAGTTCAGTGGCATATAGCCAAACATTAATAATTACCGTAAACCTTGAAGTTCCAAAAACCTGTAATATCTTGTCTTATCCGCATAATTCCGGCCAACAAATGGCGGTTCTTTCAATATATCTCCCTTAAATTTCCGGACAGAACCTAGAGAGTACCTTTCTTCCGGTCTCAAGGATCAACGATTCGTGGTCGTTTATAAATTCGCCCGTTGCCCTGTTGCCCAATACGATACAAATAGTCAACGCCTTGTGTCCAAGTAACCTGGCCAGGGCGTAGATAGCCGAACTCTCCATCTCGTAGTTCTGAACTTTTCTTCCCGCGAACTCAAATTTTCCGAGCAGCTCGTTTATCTCGTCGTCGAATGTCTCCAGCCTGATTCTCCTTCCCTGTGGAGCGTAGAAGCCGGGTGTAGAGATGGTTATGCCACTGGTAAAACCTTCGGAGGAGAACATTTCGTAAAGTTCCTTATCGGCTAAAACCGCGTACGGATAGGAGAGAGTGTCGGGCCATTCCAGGTATTCAACAAGCATGTTGGTAATCCTGTTTTCCAGTATCCAGTCATATCCTCCGTAAAAATGTATCAGGCTGTCGAATCCCACCGCTATCTCGGTAATAATGGTTGAGCCGGCAGGTATGGAACTGTTCAGCCCCCCGGAGGTTCCCAATCGTATTATCGAGAGCTGTGTCAGATCTTTTTTGGGTTCGCCCGTTGACAGGTCGATATTCACGAGGGCGTCCAGCTCGTTCATAAGGATGTCGATGTTATCTGTTCCGATACCTGAAGAGATTATGGAAACCTCGTCGTACCCGAAAGAGCCCGTAACCGTCCTGAACTCCCTGTTGCCCTTGTTGACCCTGATGTTGGTCAGCAATGCCGATAGTTGGTCTACCCTGCCCGGATCACCCACGACAATAATTTTGTGGGCTATATCGTCCGGCAGCAGGTGCAGGTGGAAGATGCTTCCGTCGTTGTTCTTTATTAACTCTGTTTTCTTCATTGGCGAGCA
>DUOU01000265.1 GCA_012838685.1 Bacteroidota bacterium
ATCATTTTTGACAATCAAAATTTTTTATAACTTTAGCATCGATTATTTTTTTTGAAAAATAGATATTAGCATATCTTGGAAGCTGTTGATTTTAAGGTCAATAGCACTAAAATGGATTATGTTATCTTAACTATCAATAAACTATACACTATGGAAAAAACAACAACCAGCGGCATTAATCGCCGTAATTTCTTGAAATCTGCCGCACTTGGCGCGGTAGGGTTGACCATTCTCCCCAGCTGGAAATCTTCAGGAGTAGGTGCCGCTCCCAGTGACACCATCTACATGGGGTCTATTGGTCTCGGGAGACAGTGTCTCTCAGATTTTTCGAGCCACACTTCTTGTCGAGGTGTAAACATGATCGCCGGTGCCGACGTTCACTCCCTTAAACGTGTAAGGTTCCAGAACAGGGTTACCGCATGGCAAAAATCTAAAGGTCTAAGAGAGGCTTGCGACCTTTACGAAGATTATCGCTATATTCTCGACAGGACTGATATTGATGCGATTGAAATAGCTTCTCCCGACCACTGGCATGCCCTGCAGACAATACATGCCGCTGAAGCCGGAAAGGACATCTATTGCCAGAAACCACTCTCCTACACTATTCGTGAATCACAAGAGATGGTTAAAGCCGTTCGCAACAACAATGTAGTGCTACAAGTTGGTAGCCAGCAGCGTTCACAAGCCACGTTCCAGAAAGCCATTGAATTGGTACAGGCCGGTAAAATTGGCCACATCACCACAATCAAATCTAAGGTAGGTGACCCACCAAAACCTCTGGCGGTTCTCCTGGATCCATCCAACACAGCCCCCAACCTTATGAAAAAAGATCCTCCACCCGAGTTGAACTGGAATCTCTGGTTAGGTCCGCTGAATGATCCAAGTATTTTCTACTTTGACGATATCTGTCCTCCAATATCCCTCAACCCTGTTTCAAACGAATCAGCTTGGGGTGCATGGCGTTGGTACTCCGAAACCGGTAACGGTTATCCGGCCGACTGGGGCGCGCATATGTTCGACATCGCTCAGGCTGCCATCGGCATGGACGGTCTCGGACCTGTTGAGGTAACACCTCCGGGATACAACGGCGCAAAATTCACCACATTCAAATATGAGAACGGTATCATAATGACCGAGGAAGATTACACATCAGGTGTTAATCCTACCGCCCAGGGCATCCGTTTCGATGGAACCGATGGTTGGATCACGGTATCACGTTCACACATCTCCTGCTCCGATCAATCTCTGATCCCCGCGGAGATCGCGGGTACACCCCCTTCACCTCCAATGTCAGCTGAAGAGAGGGCTGCCGCGATGGCCGCACGTCAGGCCCAGCAAGCTCAGGCTCGTACACAAGCTGCCCAAAGAGGCGGTCCCGGTGATGTACAATATGAGGTAAGTTCACCGCACTCACAAGACTTTATGGACGCTATCCGCGAACGCAAAGATCCTATAGCTCCGGTTGAGGTGGGTTGCAGCAGCAATATTACCT
Source organism: Bacteroidota bacterium (assembly GCA_012838685.1). Classification (GTDB taxonomy): domain Bacteria; phylum Bacteroidota; class Bacteroidia; order Bacteroidales; family VadinHA17; genus LD21. The sequence goes on from DUOU01000265.1 coordinate 1,493, forward strand.
GTGTCCTTTCCAACATCGCGATGGAGCTGGGACGTACCATACGATGGAATCCTGCTACGGAAAGATTCGTAAACGACCCTGAAGCTCAGGCACACAGACTGGTAGATTATGCGTACAGAAAACCATACAAACTATATTAAAATTTAACAATACGATGACAAACAGAAGAGATTTTCTTAAAAGCAGCGCCCTGCTCGCGGCTGGTGGCCTTGTAGGTTCCAGTTTATTGAATTCTTGCGGCTCTTCGGCGACCGCCGCTCCCGCCAGGAAATCATTTATCGGACTACAGACCTATTCTCTGGGAGGTGAGCTGACTGCTGACGTGCCTGCCGGCCTCAAAAGAGTGTATGATGCCGGATATACCGATCTTGAACTCGCCGGATACCGCGACGGGATGCAAGGTGAATATACCATGGCTGAATACAAAAAGATGGCTGATGACGCCGGCCTAAAAATATCCGGCGCGCATGTTGGTCCATCTTCCAGGAATTATACCAAGGAAGGTATGGCTGAAATGAGCGAATTCTGGAAAAAAGCTGTGGCCGACCATGTTATTCTTGGTGTTACCACTATAGTTCAACCGAGTATGCCCACTGTTACTTCCGAAGACGACGCCAAAATTATATGCGATATTTTCAACAACGCCGGTCAAATAGCGAAAGATGCCGGAATTAAGTGGGGTTACCACAACCATAGCGGTGAGTTCACGACCCGTATCATGAGCGCCGCTGACCAGGCCGAAGCTGACAGAATCGCGGCCGAACGCGCGGCAGCAATGGCATCCGCGGCAGCAGGCGGTACCGCTCCAAGGATGAACTTTGGTCGCGCTCCGCAGGGTACGATGGTTGAGCAACTGTTCCTGGACAATACCGATCCCGAATTGGTTATGTTTGAACTAGACTGCTATTGGGCAGTGATGGGAGGTCAGGATCCCGTACAGTGGCTGAAGAATTATCCCAACCGCTTCAAACTGTTGCATGTCAAAGACAAATGGATTATTGGCAACTCAGGTATGATGAACTGGGAGATGATCTTCAAAACAGCTTATGAAATCGGTATCGAGCAGTGGTTCGTTGAACTCGAAAACGATGGCGACGACTCTACAACCCAATTCTACGGCGTTGAAGAGAGCGCGAAATATCTGTTGTCGCGTTCTTTCGTAAAAGCGTAATCCAAACCGAAGTTTATTC
>DUOU01000266.1 GCA_012838685.1 Bacteroidota bacterium
AATCTTTCATAAACCCGGCTCCACCGTGGATCTGTATACTGTCATAAGCTATCTCATTGCAATATTCACTCGAGATAAGCTTAAGCAGGGGGGTGAACATATCGGCCAGCTTCTGGTATTTCCTGGACTCCTGTTTCTCCTCTGGGGTCAGAGTCCGGCGCTCGGCCAAAACGTTGTAATTTTTATAAATATCGACATACCTGGCTGTCTCGTACAACAGGGAACGTATAGCCTGTGTCTTCACTTTCATCATCGTGAGCATCTCGTACACGGCCGGAAACTGGATGATGGTTTTTCCGAACTGTACCCTCTCATTGGCATATTTCTCGGCCTCCCTGTACGCCGCCTCAGCGATACCAACCGACTGTGCCCCTATGCCAAGACGCGCGGAGTTCATCAACGCCATAACATATTTGATAAGGCCCATCTTCCTGTCGCCTACCAACCTGGCCGGCGCATTGGTGAAGACCATCTCGCATGTGGGCGATCCCTTGATACCAAGTTTATTCTCTATCCTGCGGATCTTTACGGCGCCATCGCGACGATCGTACAGGAACAGTGAGAGTCCCCTGCCGTCCCTTGTCCCCTCCTCGGAGCGAGCAAGAACAAGGTCAATATCGGCGTCACCATTGGTGATAAAACGCTTCACGCCGTTGAGGTAATAGATATCCTTATCGGCATCATATTCCGCGCTGATAGAGGCTTTCAACTGTACCGCCTGAAGGTCCGATCCGGCGTCCGGCTCGGTGAGTACCATCGCCGCGGTGGCTCCCTTGCTGAAGCGGGGCAGAAACTCCTGTTTGATCTCTTCGCTGGCAAACTCGTTGAGAGTCTCAGCGCAATCCTGCAGTCCCCATATATTGGCGAAACCCGCATCTGCTCTCGACACTAGCTCTTCGGCCATCACGTATGGTACGACCGGGAAGTTGAGACCACCAAACCTGCGAGGCAGGGACATACCGATAAGGCCGGCCTTGGTCAACACGTCGTAGTTCTCCTTGGTGCCGCGGGCATAAACAACGGCATTGTCGATCAGTTGAGGGCCCTCTTTATCCACCGATTCAGCGTTGGGCGCTATCACTTCACCTGAAATCTCCCCTACAATCTCGAGCACCTTGTCGTAACTATCGATAGCATCCTCAAAATCTATCGGAGCGTAATCAAACTTGGCCGCATCTTCATAATTGTTCTCTTTAAGCGCCACTATCTTCTTCATCAGAGGATGGTTGAGGTGGAACTTAAGGTCTTTATTGTCGTTATAAAAATTTTCCATGATTTTTTCCTGTTAGTCGTTGCTATTTGGAATTCTTCTTGTAATAGTTTATGATCTTTGGCACCACATCGGAATAATCGCCAATGATAACATAGTCGGCTATATTGTTTATAGGAGCGTTGGGATCGGTGTTGATGGAAATAATCATAGATGATTCCATCATCCCGGCGCGGTGCTGTATCTGTCCGGAGATACCGCAAGCGATGTATAGTTTTGGCCTTACCGTCACACCGGTCTGTCCAATCTGTCTGTCATGTTCTATAAACCCGGCATCTACCGCCGCGCGGGTACCTCCCACTTCAGCTCCCAGAACGTCGGCCAACTGGAAGAGAAGGTTGAAGTTTTCCTTTGACCCTACTCCATAGCCACCGGATACTATTATCTGCGCGCCTTTGATGTTGACCTTTTTATCTTCAACGTGACGTTCAATAATCTCAACAACAAAATCCTCCTTCTTTACAAGATCGTTCACGTTCCAGACTTTAACCTCTCCCTTTACCGGAGAGGCCAGCTCCTCGCGCTTCATCACGCCCTCCCTTACGGTGGCCAACTGCGGCCTGGTGTCAGGATTGACTATGGTGGCGACTATATTTCCGCCAAAAGCGGGACGAATCTGGTACAAAAGATCTTTGTAGGTCGTATCCGTTTTCTTTTCGTAATGGTCCCCTATCTCCAGACTGGTACAGTCGGCCGTCAATCCGCTCTTCAATGCCGAAGCGATACGGGGAGCGAGGTCGCGTCCAACCGTTGTAGCGCCGAAAAGGCCTATCTGGGGGTTTTGATTTTTTATGATACCGCAAACGATGCTTGTATGCGGAAGTGTCTGGTAGAACTCCAGGCGGGGATCCTCAGCTTTATGGACTATGTTGGCTCCATGGGCGTAAAGGATGTTTTCCAGGCCGTTAAGGTCTTTGCCTATGAGGATTCCTTCAACATTTACTTTCAACTGTTTCGCGAGTCCGCGGGCTTTCGTGAGCAATTCGAGGCTTACCTCGGCAACGGAATTTCCGTTGGTCTCACAATATACTATTATATTATTCACGGTTTCTTGTTTTTTGGGTTAACCTATGGTGTGGTTTCCTATAAGTTCGATAATAAGTTCCTCTATCTCCTTGTCGTTGGATTGTATCACCTTAGACTCTTTGGCCTTGAATACCACACTTTCAATGTTTTTAACCTTTGTAGGTGAACCTGAAAGGCCTAACGCGGCCTCATCAGCGTCGATATCGGCCGCTCCTATCTCATTTAATTTCAAGTAAGGACGATCGTTCAGCAACTTGATATAATCTTCCGTAGCGTCCTGCAATTCGGAAGGTGTCCTGGCATGCTTGTACTTCATCACGTTCTTGGCGATACGGGGACGGCAAGCCGCGGCCGAGCCATGAACTGTCAGCAATACGGGGAAAGGTGTTTTGACCCGTTCCACTCCGTTATCCAGCCTGCGTCTGATGATAAGTGATTTTGAGTCGATTTTTTCGACCTCTTCGACATATGTGACCTGGGGCAGTCCGAGTTTTTCGGCTACCTGGGGGCCAACCTGAGCGGTGTCGCCGTCAATTGCCTGTCGACCCGCCACTATAATGTCATATTCAAGCTTTTTGATGGTCATCGCCAAAGCGTACGAGGTTGCCAGGGTATCGGAACCGGCAAATTTCCTGTCGGTCAACAGATAACCCCCATCCGTACCCCTGTAAAGTCCCTCACGGATTATCTCGGCGGCACGTCCGGGGCCCATTGTAAGAATCCGTACCTCTGTTCCGGGTACCATATCCTTTATTCTAAGCGCCTGTTCCAACGCGTTAAGATCTTCAGGATTAAAAATAGCTTCAAGTGCGGCGCGATTAACGGTTCCATCAGCCTTCATAGCATCTTTTCCCACGTTTCGCGTATCTGGCACCTGCTTAGCTAACACAATGATTTTTAATGGTTTCATTGAAAAACATTTAGTTAAACTTGGATTACTCGGGGGGCAAATGTAATAGATTTTCCTTACGGGGCAAATCTGTTG
>DUOU01000267.1 GCA_012838685.1 Bacteroidota bacterium
AGAGATAGCCGAAATAACGGGAACAACGATTGAAGCTGTCAGGACAAATTTATCGAGAGCAAGAAAGAAAGTGCGAGAAGAATATTTGAAGATAGTTCGGAGTTCCAAATAGATTATTAATTCAAATTATTGGTAAATAGTTAAAGTTTATTGTTCAAATGAAAACACCAAAACGCGATAATATTTCTTTTCAAGAGGCTGAAAAGCTGATTGAAAAATATTATGAGGGGGAAACTACGGTAGCGGAAGAGAAATTGCTTCGTAAATATCTTTCCGGGAAAAATGTGCCTGTTCAATTTGAGGCTGAAAAAGCAATTTTAGGATATTTTGCGAGTGAGAAGGAGAAGAAAAGTGTGCGGCTTGTCCCCAATGCCCTAAAATGGGTAGCATCGGTCGCAGCAGCGGTGGTGGTAATATTTCTGGGCATCTTATTCAACAATCAATCTTCTACAACAGGTTATGCTTACGTGGACGGCAAAAAAATCACCGACAAAAATGAGATTCACGCTTTAGCACGAATAGCCGTCGGCAATTTAGTTTCCGGAATTGATGAAGTGGAAAAGGGGTTGGAAAATATATGGTTTGGTCAAACGATAGAGAGCCAATTGGATGTTTTTGCGGGAGTAGAATTTTAATACGAAACGAGATAATTATGAAGAATATGAGCAAATATTTAATTCTTACGGTGCTTTTGGCAGTCGGATTTACAACCAATCTGAACGCACAGAGCGACTTGGAAATCAATAAGGTTTTTGAGCGGTACGGTAAACAGAAAGGATCGGTACTGGTGGAAATGAGCAGAGAAATGCTGAAAGAATATGAATTCACCTATTACAAAAGCATTGTAACAACCAATAACGAGGAAGCTGCTGATTTTGCGCGCAAGTGCTTGGAAGTTGACCAAAAAGGCGCGAAAAAAGTGAAGCAGGTAGTTTCAAATGGTGTTCTAAGCTCCATCTATCTTCAGTTGCCCCAAAAAGGGGAATATTTCCGATTGGTTTTATTCAATGAAACCACATCACCAGAGAGTAAAATGACATTGATCTATATCGAATCCGAGAAAGACTCGGAAGAGATATTGCGAATAAACTTAAAAAGGAGATAGAAAAAAGAAAAATAAGTTAAAAAAACACAACACTAGAAATTAAATTATACATAAATACAATGAATTAAAAATGAAAACAAGAAAATCAACATTCATTACATTTGCCTTTGTGCTAATTTCAGCCAATTTATTCGCGCAAGAAGTCGCGGATACGACTTTCCATTTTCGGAATAAGAACATTTTTGTAAAAGATAGTCTGGACGAAGTGAGAATAAAAGTATCACAAATCGATTCAATCGACTATGTGCCCGTGTATGAAGGCATATTTACTTCTGAGAGAAGCTTGGAAACCTATACGGTTGGAACGGATTTTAATATTAATACACCGTTTGGTCCTCTGTTGGGCAAAGATGGGGAAAAACCGGGGATGCGAACCCACTGGCAGGGAATGGGAGCCGGATTTTCCTTTATGATAAACAGTGATTTGGCATACAAGCCTTTTTCGTCCGGGGAGATAATATTAAATCCCTTAGAAATATCCACCACTTTTATTGACGAATTTGCCTTGGTTACCGGTATAGGATTTGTTTATCGCGATTATGCATTGAAAGGAAACTTGAAAATGGAAAAAGTTGACGGAGTAATTACTTTTCAAAAAATGCCTACGGATATTTATTCGCGCAACAGTTTGACGCAAATTGAATTTATTGCCCCTTTACTATTTGAATGGCAGCCGAAATTAAACTATAAACACAGATTATTCTTATCGGGAGGTGTTCTTTTCAGTTATGGAAGCGATAGAGTTGGAATGCATATAACAAGGGAAAAGGATGAAGACCTTATGGGGAGAGGATTTGATGTCAGGACGCACAATGTGGATATTTTGGGTCAAATTGGTTTCAGCAGTGTAAGTTTGTACGCAAAATACACACCATACAGCATTTTTCAACCTCAAAAAGGACCGAAGTTCACTCAATTATCAGTAGGGTTAATGGTATACTTTAAAAATTATTGATACAAAACAACCGGATAAACATTAATTAGCGCGGTAGTTTTACTGACTTCGTTTTCCCTTTTGCTAAAAATTCCGCGGTAAAGGGCTACTCTGTTTTTTCTGTGAACTGATGTTAATCCCGGAAGAAAAACCAATGTGTCGGCTACCCTTTGATCACGGCAAGGGGCGACAGTTTTACCTTTATTTCCACCAAATCTTCCTGGTCCAACATAACTTGAACGATGTTTTTATAAGCAGAAGGGGCTTCATCGAGGTCTCTTCTGCTTCTGATAGAATGTAGGATTCCCTTTTTGTCGAGCTTGTCTATTTCATATTCAAGACTTAAGCTTCTAACGGCCTCATTGCGTCCCATTATTCGGCCGGCTCCATGCGAGCAACTCGCGAAACTCTCCGGGTTTCCCAACCCCTCCACTATGAAGGAGCTTGTTCCCTGCGAGCCGGGTATAATGCCGAGTTCCCCTTTATGCGCGGAGGTGGCCCCTTTGCGGTGTACCACCACTTTTTTGCCGAAATGTTTTTCCCATGCGGCATAATTGTGGGCTATGTTTATAATTTCGCCAAAAATGATATTGGGGAAATAGTGGCGAAACACCTCCTGCACCCTTGTTAGCATCAACTTGCGGTTAGCAAGCGCGAAATCGACGCAATAATTCATCTCATAATAATACATATGCGCTTCTGTTGTGGTAAATGGAAGATAAGCGAGGTCTGCCTTTGGAGGCACGGGAGAGTTCCACCGCTTATTCAGTTTTTTTGCGAGCTTGTTATAATGGTCAGCAACTTTTTTGCCCAGATTTCTGCTTCCGGAGTGTATCATTATCCAAATATAATCTTCCTTATCTCTTTGAATCTCAATGAAATGATTACCTCCTCCAAGAGTTCCGAGCTGTCGCAAGGCAGACTCATACTCGGAACTCACAACTTCCAGGTTATCAATTTCATAGCCCTCAGGCATAAGATTCTCATCCTGTGCTCTTTTATGGTGCTTAAAGCCCACCGGTACCCTCTCCCTGATATCTCCTACAATATCCTTCAACCTTTTCCGAATGTCAGGATTTATCCTCAAATTGGTTTTAACCGCGCACATACCGCACCCGATATCTACACCCACGGCGTTGGGTACTATCACCTTGTCAGCTGCCATTACCCCACCTATGGGCATCCCGTATCCCGAGTGCGCATCGGGCATTAAAGCTATATGTTTGAAAGCAAAAGGCAAATTGGCAAGGTTCTTCGCCTGGTACAACGTTTGGTCGTCAACCTCGTCAAGCCAAAGTTTAATGGGTATTCTTTCTGTATCTATAATTTTTTTCATGCGATTTTTCTCTGTTTTTCGGTCTATATCACCGGCCTCTTCCACGAAGATATAAAAAATATGCTATTTAGCGGGGTCTGTATGCCAACCTATTGCCTTTGCGCGACAATAACCACGGTCTTGAGATAGGTGAATTTGGAAGGGGAGAGGGAGAAATTGACACTCTTATTTCACAATAATTAACTATATTCGCAAGTTAAATTAAACAAGAAAACTTATTAAAATAGGATACAAATGAAAAGGACAATTTATTTTTTATTAGCCTTATTGGTTTCAGGGACTATGTTTATGGGATGTGAGGAAAAATTGGCAGACGATCCTGTTGCTGACCAGGTAGCCGAGGATATTGCATCGACTCTTGGCTCTTCCACTTCGGGAATTTCATCCGAAATACAGGGAGTCTCGCTAATGGTAAATCTTTATAGTTTGGGTGTTAAGTCAGGAGGTATTACGGATACTGTCTATAGTACGGCTAAAAGTTTCATAAGCTTGAATGAAGAGGGAACACAGATAACTTTTCGTTATGATTATGATTTGAATTGGGGACTCGTTTTGGAAAACAGCATACTTCATGCATATTACAACAGCTCGATATCCGGCAGTTTTGATGCTCCAAGAATATCAGCTTCCGATGAACGCAGCACTAATTGGAAATTAACAGGACTTGGGGGAGGATCAACAGAATATATCCTGAACGGGAGAAGCAACAGAGCTGGAACCACTCAGTTAAAAATAGAGGATCAGGTTGAAATAACTTCCACGTCGGATATAGTTTTCAACAATGTAACCGTTAACAAAGAGACACTGGAGATCACGGGCGGGTCGCTTGACTGGGCGATTGCCGGCGTAATTGACGGAGAAAGTTTCTCATATGACGCTACTGTTGTTTATAAAGGAGATAATCTGGCCCAGATCAACATAAATGGGCATAAATACTCCGTAAACATTGAAATTGGCGAAATAGAAGAGTAATTGTCATAAAGAATAATTTCAATTCCCGGTTGCTTGCGTAAAGTACCGGGATTTTTTTGTTCAACTGTTCAGAGTCATAAAATTTGGTGTTATCTTGTAAAAAATCTTTTTAAGGTAAAATAACATCCTCTAATTATGAAAAAATATCTATTACTTTTTCTCTCCCTTACTTTCAGTTTGGGGGTACATGCGCAATTTAACGCGTTAAGGGTCGTCTCTCCCGAAGTTAACGGGAATAGTGTGACAATCCGTTTTCGGGCTCCAAAAGCCATTAAAGTCGAACTTTCGGGCGGTTTTCTCCCAATAAGGGAGGTCACAACCGAGAGGGGGACTTTCGCTATGTCCGGTCCGGTGGAGATGACCGAAGGTGAAAACGGAATTTGGGAATATACCGCTGAAAATGTGGCACCTGATTTTTACACTTACACAATCTCCGTGGACGGAGTCAGAATGTTGGATCCAAATAACCTTCAGACGGTTCGTGACGGACAAAACGTGAGCAACATGGTTATTGTTCCGGGAGAAAAGAGCGAACTTTATCTCGAAGCGAAAGAGAAGAAAGGCACTCTTTCAAAAGTGTGGTATCCCTCTCCGGCATATGGAAGCGAGAGGAGGATGTATGTTTATACCCCTTACGGATATGGCGAGAGCAACAAAAAATATCCGGTTTTATATCTCCAACACGGAGGTGGGGGAGATGAGGACGCATGGACTTCGCTCGGACGTGCCTGCCAGATAATGGACAACTTGATTGCCCGGGGCAAAGCCGTTCCGATGATTATCGTTATGCCGAACGCCAATCCGAACCAACTGGCATCGCCCGATATTATGGCCCCTCTTCCCGGGGCGACGGTTATGCAGCAGGATATGGAATCGGACGAATTCCATAGTGGCGGCAACTATGTGAAGGATCTGGTTGAAAATATTATCCCTTATGTCGAATCGCGTTACAATGTAATTAAAAACAAGAACTCAAGGGCGCTTGCCGGGCTTTCAATGGGAGGCATCTACACGCTCTATACAACAGCACGTTATCCGAATCTGTTCGGTTATATAGGTGTGCTGAGTATGGGATTTACCCCCGGCAGGGATGTTAAGGCGGAACTTACTCCGGTGAAAAATGCCGGATATAAGCTCTATTGGGTTGGTTGCGGCGAAACCGACATGGCGTACGCCAACACGGAAAGATTGTTGAAGGGGCTCGACGATATGGGAATGGAATACATCAATTTTAACAAAGTGGGCGGACACAACTGGGATACCTGGAGAGTATGCCTCAAAGAGATGGCTCCGCTGTTGTTCAAATAGGTAAAAAACAGACAAACTTAATTAAAAGAATATTATGAGAAACAAAGCAATCCGTACAGTGTTGTTGTTGATCTGCGTTACTTTCCCAACGAGTGTCTGTTTAACGGCATAGGGACTTTTTTCCAGCAGATCACCTGTGGTTAACGCCGACAAAACGGTAACCTTTACTTTGAACGCTCCCAATGCCGGGGAGGTGGTTCTAATGCTTGGCTCCGGAAATCCCAGATATCCGATGACAAAGGGAGAAGACGGCAGATGGTCTGTTACCGTAGGACCATTGAAACCGGAACTCTACACGTATAATATTATTGTAGACGGACTTAGAATTGTGGATCCATCGAATCCCGAAATGCAGGGCGGTACCGCTCCCGGTTCCAATTTGCTGGATGTACCGGGCGATCCCCCCAGATTCGACCAGATTCAGGATGGACCCCATGGTGCCGTGGATATCCGTACCTATTTCTCGAAGGTACAGAACGTGTTCCGCAGGGTATATATTTATACCCCACCTGAATATGACACGAAAACCGACAAGAAGTACCCGGTTCTTTATCTTCGTCACGGTGGCGGTGGAAATGAGACCTCATGGTACAATGAAGGACGTGCCGGTATAATTATGGACAACCTTCTCGCGAAAAATATGGCTGAACCTATGTTGATCGTTATGATGAACGGAAACGTGGAAACCGGAGCCGCGGGGGGATATAACGCCGAAGCGATGGAGATTGTCGCCAAAGAGCTGTTTGAAGATGTAATACCCCTGGTGGAGAAGAATTACAGGGTTTACACTGATCAGAAACACAGGGCGGTCGCCGGGCTCTCAATGGGAGGTGGCCAGTCATTTTACATCGGCTTGAAATATGTGGAAAAATTTGACTGGTTGGGAGTTTTCAGTACGGGATTGTTTGGCGGGATACAAGGGGCCAGTTTCAATGCGGAAGAGTATATACCCGGTCTTCTAACCAATCCGACCAAGTTCAATAATGAGCTGGAACTGTTTTATATTACGGTAGGAGAGCAGGATTCCAGAATAGAATATACAGGCAACTTGGTAAATACATTTAGGGAAAAAAGGTTGGATGTTGTTTATGAAACATTCCCCGGAAACCATGAATGGAGGGTCTGGAGGGAATCTTTATATAACTTTCTGCCAAGATTGTTCAGATAATGGTACCTGAACAGGGCAGAACGCACAAGATTAATGGATTAAAAAAATTATACAATGAAACACGGAAAAAATTTAGGACTGACCAGACTGGCAATCATTGTGATTGTCAGCACTTTTTCTTTGACAAATTTGTTGTCCCAGGAAATACCCGCACGAAGAGGTGTCCAGGTTGTTTCACCTGAGATCGCGGATAACAATACGGTGACTTTTAACCTTTATTCCGCCGATGCCCAAAGCGTTGTACTCAACGGAAGCTGGATGGG
>DUOU01000268.1 GCA_012838685.1 Bacteroidota bacterium
CACCATCGCCATAACCTGGTTATAAGGTTGATCAGGGTCGGCGAAGAAGGGGATCTTTTGTCCCGACACGAGAGTGTTGTTCAGGTCGATGCCCGCTATGCCCGTAGGTATCAACTGTGAAGGCTGTCTTCTTTTGTAAGGGTTAACAGACGGCCCTCCAATAAATCGACGTTCACCCTCTACTCTGGGGCCGTTGTCTATTGGTTCACCATAGGCATTGAAAAAACGCCCCGCAAGTTCATCGCTGACGTTAAGTGCCGGCGCATTGGACAGGATTATCAGTTTTGTCAATACTACCGAGCAACCACCCGTGGAACGTCTTCTTATTCCCGATATGGCCCTTACAGCCGCCGAGTATTTCGCTATTGATAAAAACGAGAAGGTACTGGTATTGTTGACCGATATGACACTTTACGCCGATGCGCTGAGTATTGTGAGCAACCGTATGGACCAGATTCCTTCAAAGGACTCTATGCCCGGTTTGTTGTACTCCGACCTTGCCAAGATATATGAAAAGGCCGTTCAGCTTCCCGATGGAGGGTCAATAACAATTATCGCCGTAACTACATTGAGCGATGGAGATATCACCCACGCTATTCCCGATAATACCGGTTATATAACGGAAGGTCAGTTGTTCCTGCGTACCGATAGTGATACCGGGAAAGTCATAGTGGATCCGTTCCGCTCATTATCCCGACTGAAACAGTTGGTTATAGGGAAACAGACCCGCGAGGATCACGGTCAGGTTATGAACACGGCGGTAAGACTCTATTCCGATGCCGCTAACGCCAAGACGAAACTGGAAAACGGGTTTGACCTGAGCGATTATGATAACAGGTGCCTGGATTATGCCAAGGATTACTCCAATAAATTGCTCGCTATCGACGTCAACATTTCCATAGACGAGATGTTGGATACCGGTTGGGAGCTGTTCAGTAAATATTTTACTCAATCTGAACTGGGTATCCGCCAGGCGCTGATTGACAAATATTGGAAAAAACAGGATTAATTTATTATGGCCATTAAATTCCAGTTCAACAAAACGTCCCTGAACGAACTCAATAAACAGTTGAGAGTAAGGGAGAGAGCTTTGCCCACACTGAAGAACAAAGAGTCAGCTCTTCGTTTTGAGGTGAAGCTGGCTAAACAGCGTTCAGAGCAACTTTTGGATGAGTTGGCCGCCTCTCTTAAATCTTACGAATATCTGGCCGGTCTCTGGAACGAGTTTGATCCTGGTTTGATCTCTGTTAAAAATGTAAAGATTGAGACCGTTAAAATAGCGGGTATCAAAACACCCTCCCTTGTGGGCGTGGAGTATGATGTAAAGAGGTTCAACCTCTTCGCGAAACCCTATTGGTATTCCGAAGGGGTACAGATATTGAAACAACTGGCCGATTTGGGGATTGAATCGGAGATATATCTTGAGAAGATGAGGTTACTTGATTACTCTAGAAAGAAGACAACACAGAAGGTTAACCTCTACGAGAAGGTCCAGATACCAGGTTACCAGGAGGCTATTCTGAAGATAAAACGGTATATAGAGGACGAGGAGAATCTCTCCAAAGCAGCGCAAAAAATAGTTAAAAACCGTCATCAAATGGAGGAAGAGGAGGCGAGATCATGATAACGAAAATGAATAAATATTCGTTTGTGGTTTTCCACAGGGAGACAACCTCTTTCTTGTTGGAACTGCAGGAACTTGGCATGATGGATATCACCCGCAGCCATAAGGCTGTAGATGAACGCTCCAAAGAGGCTCTGGATACTCTCAAAAGATATGATAATGCTATCAGATCTGTTGGTTATGTTATGAAGGAGATAGCGGAAAAAGTCGATAAGAAGGCAAAAGTTGACACCGATCCGGTTGTCATAGATGCTGATGACGACACCCTGCTCCCAACAGTTGAAGGATTGTTGGAGGAGAGAACTTCATTATTGGAGGCTTCGCGCGACACGAAACGGCTTAAAGATGAAGCTGAACCCTGGGGGTTGTTTAGTTACGATGATATCAAAAAACTGAACAAGATGGGGCTCAAGAGCCATTATTACGCTATTAACGCCAAACGTTTCAAAGAGGAGTGGAAAGAACAATATCCTCTTGTTGTTATGAACGAAGCCGATGGTTACAAATATTTTGTGATTTTATCGCCCGAGGATGAACCATATAGTTTTGAACATCCCGAGAGCAAACTACCGGATAAATGTTCCAATGAATACGATGAAGAACTGCTTCTTATCGAGAAAGAGTTGGAAACAAATAGTCGTCATTTTCAGGGTATCGCCAAACGTTTGCCCGATCTTGAAAGAAAACGTGGAAAACTGGCATCGGCGACCGATCTCTATCTGGCCGATGTGTCCTCTTCCCGTGAGGCTGAGGACCATATTATTGTTATGGAAGGTTTCGCTCCGGCCGATAATGACGAGGAAATTAAGGAATTACTCGATAGATCGGGTGTGATATACCTGAAAGATAAGGCCACTGTTGAGGATGATCCCCCTATTAAACTGAAAAACAACTTCTTTGCCAGATTATTCGAACCAATAGGGAATCTTTATATGCTTCCTCGATATGACGAGTTGGATTTGACTCCATATTTCGCCCCTTTTTACATGCTCTTTTTTGGATTATGTCTGGGAGATATGGGATATGGTTTGGTACTGGCGATTCTTGGTACAGTAATAATCTTTGCGGTACCAAAATTCAAATCTTATGGTTGGCTGATCATGTTTCTGGGTTTTGGGGCTATTCTGATGCCGGCGTTGAACGGAACATTTTTTGGCAACAAGCTTAGTGATATATTTACCTTACCCGATGCTATAAACAACTTTTTCTTCAGCGATCTGAAAATGTTCTGGTTCGCCATAATATTCGGTATTTTCCAGATTGTCTTCGCCAGAATATTGAGCGCATTGTACGCTATAAAACATAAGGGATGGCAGCATGGTATGAGCAACCTTGGTTGGGCTATACTGGTGACCGCGTTATCGTTTATGTACGCTTCAGTAGAGTTGGGAAGAGATATCTTGCCATCGATGGTTACCAAGATAATGGTAGGTATATCATTGATATTGATCATTTTCTTCTCCAAAACAGAGGGGAATATTTTCAAAAGGCTCTTTGGAGGTATCACATCGTTATATGACATTACAGGCTTTTTCGGCGATATACTCTCATATATCAGGTTATTTGGATTGGGTACCGCTGGAGGAATACTTGGAATGGTCGTCAATTCGGTAGCCATGCAGTTTACCGGAATTCCTTATGTTGGATGGGTGATTTCGGTATTGTTCCTGATAATCGGACATATCTTTGTTCTGGCATTGTCGGGTCTCGGAGCGTTTGTGCACCCATTAAGACTAACATTCGTGGAATTTTACAAGAACGCGGGGTTTACAGGTGGAGGAAAAGCCTACAAAC
>DUOU01000269.1 GCA_012838685.1 Bacteroidota bacterium
CTGGAGAAGAAAATTTCTCCCTGTAAACCGTACCAGTTTCGACCAGCAAATGCGCCGGTCCGGATTTGAAGATATAAAGGTTTGTCATCAGGTGCAATTATCAGGTTCGGAGGAAGTTCCTCGTTAGGGTTATCTTGCAGGGCGTTTAATCTTATCAGATCGGTTTTAAATGTAGTATGCCAATTGTATAAAAGATTTTGTGCTGATTCGGGAAATAATTCCTTTTTATGTAACGGGTGATACAGATGATCATAATATAGAGTTCCCAGATAATGGGAGGAGTCATCTTTATGTTCATATACAGGAATATCTGCTACAAGGAATGTTGACGAAGAGAACCGGCCTTGTCTTTTTTCAATTTCAAATTTATTTATATGTATAGTATAACTTAAATTGCAATTATCATTTGTTTTAAATCCATTCATAATTGCTTCAGAAACAGGTTTTATCGTAAGTATCTCCTGGTCGACCGGTAAAATCAGAAATTTTTTCTTTGCCCGGTACATAACAAAATTAGGAATTTCATCTCTGTTATCTATGATGTCTTTAATACACACCTGTCCGGCACTGAGAATAGAATCACCTTTAAAATCTATATAAATTGTGTCGGTCAGGAATTTCTGGGAATAGAGATCGTTATGGGAGAATAACGAAATAGCGCAAATAATACAGATTAGAAATCTGCAATTTCGTATCTGTTGTAAACTATCATATATCTGACACCACGTTTTAGAACAACTATTCTTATCATGGTTATTAATCAATTTATTGAACAAGCTATTAAAAAGATGCTTTATCAAGTTGTATATTAACTTTTTTGTTTAGTGCCAAGTTAATAAAAAAGAGATTTCTGAATACCTATTGTCGGTTTTTTAAACAGGGATGTTCATAAATTATAATAAATATTGGTAATCAAACAGTTAAAACTCATTTGATTGGATTCTTATTTATTCAATCTGTCATGTACCGCGATAGATAGCTTTTGATAATCTTTAATCTGGATTCAGTGTGTTCCATGAATGAATTACATTGTTTAAGATAGTCCAATATTACATTATAATCGTCTCCATAGATGTTCATGTGCTCGTTGCAGCATTGAAATATAGGGTAAGGGATTGCTTTGTCCCGTCAATTTTCTAAGTGTCCCTATATAATCAACAGTAGGTATGATAATCTTTGACTGCCCATCTTTTACTAATTCTGTGTTCATCATAATTCTTGCAATACGTCCACTCCCATCAAGGAATGGATGAACTTCACTCATCACGAACATAATGAACGCAGCCTTTGCGTGGCAGATTCTGTGGCATAAAAGACAAAACCCCTTGAAATTCAAGGGGTTTTTAGGATATAGGGGCGGTGCGGACGGGACTCGAACCCGCGACCCCCGGCGTGACAGGCCGGTATTCTAACCAAACTGAACTACCGCACCGTTTTCAAGTGGGGCAAATATAATCCTTTTTTGAAAACGAAACACAGAATCCAAAAAAAATTATATGTCAATAATTGTGAGCGCCTAACCGCCGCTATCATAAAAAACTGTCCCTTCGGTCAATATTAAACCGGAAGGGACAGTAGGTATTATGAGAATAGTGAACTATACTAAATCAAAGCTTCCCTCATATAACGAATGCAAGTGGCTACCTCTTTGGGCGAGTTGGACCAAGCCGGAACAGGATATTCAAGCTCTACATCGCAGTGAATATAAGGATAGTTATCGCGAACATGCTGCAAAATTTCTCTGATCGGAGTTTCACCCTGACCCCAAACCTGGTTCTGATTGGAAGAAACCTCATTGGTATGTCTGGTTTTATCCTTAAAGTGAATGCTGAGAATTTTTTCTGCAAAGTGGTCAATAAACTGGATTGGGTCAAGTCCCGGTGTAGCATATCCGGCACCAAAATAGTGGCCGCAGTCGAAATTGAGGCGGTTAGCGGGAGAGAAATTAAGCCAAGCTTCGATTTCGGATACCTTCATTGGAGCATACTGTGCATGGTTATGGTAAGCCGCCAACATTCCGTTACGTTCAGCGGCCGGGCCCAAAAGTTTGCAGCTATCTTCGGAAGCTTCGGTACATATAGCCTTGGCACCGAACACTTTTGCCACACTGAAAGAGTAATCCAACAACTCGTCGGTGTTACCTGCCGTCCATTTGAATATGTGAACATTGATACCGGCATCAGTGAATTTCTTGGCGATTGCCGCCCATTTTTCCATCGTCGCGGGATCTTTGCGGAATGCCGCCAAATCTGCTTCATATTGGGCCTGAAGAGCTTTTTGCTCGTCTGTCAACTCAGGTTGTTGCATACGTGGCATACCTCCGGGAGCACCACCTTGAGGAGCACCTCCGGGAGCACCACCAGGTGCACCACCGGGAGCACCACCAGGTGCGCCACCAGGTGCGGGACCTGCGGGCATACCACCACCAAAACCTCTCTGTACAGGATTGGTGGGAGCGCCAGCCTCAGCTTCAAGTCCGGATCCCATCAGTTCAATAGAACTGACACCGGCATCGATACATGCCTGTATGGTGGCATCCGAACCACTGACACCACGAAAACTATAGGTAATGGTGCCGCACTGAACACCGTTGAATTTTGAATTTGGTTTGCCATCGGCAGTTACCAGGGCATTTTTATAAGGATCTTGCTTGGCACCGCATGAAACCAATGATGGGGCCATAGAGGCCGCTGCGGCTACAAGTGCCGCACTCCCCAAAAATCCCCTCCTTGAGATTTGATTGTTTTTTTCGTTTTTCATTGAAATTAGATTTAGAATTATGATATTTTTTAAACGTATTAAACAGAATAATTTCATACAAATTTACACACAAATTTACATATTTTCCCCATAAGTCAAAAAAAGTTGTCACTTTAACCGCCATTAAAACTTTTGACCGGCCAAAAAATGTTATTATTCTCAACCGTTTTTTGATCCAAGCCATCCAACTTAGCGGATAACATCGGATGCTTTAAGGCTCATTTGGAATTACCGGCAGAACCTTATCACATCCGAGTTATCCGGCTTTTATATATTGGATTTCAGGACAAATTATTTATCACACTTCGAGATATTTCTCCCAGCCCTTACGATATTCGTAGTGGAAGTAATCATTCGCTTCGGGCAGGTTGGTTATCCTCATATTCTCTGCGTCATATTTCAGTGTCGTGTTGATCTGCTGGGACACAACGGCGATATTGGTAAGAAGCATGATCTCTGTCAGTTTAGCTGAAATTTCAAAATCATTCTTGGCCTTCCTGCCTTCAGTGATAGCCTCACAAAAATCGATGTAAACATTCTTTGGTCTTTCCAGCCATGGTTCCACGAAGAAACCGGGTTCATCGGGGATCAGTTCCGGATTGGCGCCATGCGTTCCGTGCATTATCATTCCTTTGTCGCCTATATACAAAGCCTCCCTAAGCTGGCGGCCATCCTCCAGTGAATATGGACGCGGCGGCTTCAAACCGCCATCCTGCCATGTAACAATAACCTCGGGAGAGGCGCCGCGGGCGGGGAATTTATAGGTTACCGACTCTCCCTGTGGAAGATAATCTTCACTGAATGGAGTCGATGTAGCCTGGATTTCCGTAGGCATCCCAAGGTTCAAGGCAAGAATTGGAGCATCAAAAGTATGGGCACCCATATCTCCCATCGCACCCGTTCCGTAATCGCGAAGGCCTCTCCAGTTAAAATGCACTGCCGCCGCGGCATAAGGTTTCATAGGAGCCGGTCCCAACCACAAATCATAATCCAGGCTTTTGGGAACCTTTTCTTCCTTTGGACGGGCCATATAACCCTGAGGCCAGCTCGGGCGGTTGGACCACATATGAACTTCCCTTACAAAACCAATTTTTCCTGACTGTATCCACTCTTGTGTCAAATATGTACCTTCAGTGTTATGGCCCTGGTTCCCCATCTGGGTAACCACATTGAATCTTTTGGCCAATTCGGCGAGTTTTCTTGCCTCATAGATAGTTTTGGTCATCGGTTTCTCCACAAACACGGCCAAACCGGCCGCCATGGCATAAGCGGCGATAACGGCATGTGTGTGGTCTGGTGTAGCAATAACAACACCATCAAGACTCTTTTCCGCATCTATCATCTTGCGGAAGTCGGTGTACTGTTTGGCACTGGGATATCCTTTGAACATATGGGCCGCATAGTCGGTATCCACATCGCACAACGCATAGATATTACCATATTTTACCGTCAAACTATCGGCAGCTCCGGACTGCACGGCCGAGTTGGGATTAAAGCCCGCGGGCAACGTGCCACCAGCAGCAGCGGGCGCGGCAGGTGCAGGCTGAGGTGGCGCGAAACCACCTTGTGACGGGATGCCCGCCCAACCTTTCCTTTCAGTGGCCGCACGCCTGTATTCCTGTGTTGTAGGAACCTCTTTTGGCGCGATATTGCGGATATCGCCGCCACCTTGGGCAGCTATACCGATACCGGCAATGTTTGGAAGGTCACTGGGCGCCTTAAGGCCGGTACCCCCCATTACATGGCGCGGAATTATTGTCAGACCCGCGGCGGTCGCCGCCGATCTGCCCAAAAAACTCCTCCTGGAAATACTGTTTCCCTCTTTTTTTGCTCTTGTGTTGTTCATTTCTTCAATGATTTTGAATGATTTATTAGACAAATAAACTTATAGAATAGAGATTTTATTCCCAAAATTACTCATATTTAAGTAGAAAACACATAATAATTTATGATTTGGAATTAAAAAAATGTAAAAAAGTCGCTTCTTGTACCAAAGAGACCAGTAAATACAAGCTATCGGCATGTTATATCGCATCATCTTCACGCTTCTATTACGGTTTTCCGGCAATGTCGCCGACAAAAAATCCAAAACAGACAAAGAGGCCGATATGAAAAAACGTTCTTTTATGTTATGTTATAAAGCAAAAAAGCAACCTGTTATTTCTTGACGAAAAATGAAAAGTTAACCCCGCCGTAACTCCTTCGTTCCACAAAACAGTCAACATCTGAAAAGTCCATTTTTTTTGAGTGTTCCAGGATAAACAATCCCCCCGTGTCGAGAACAGCCGAAGAGAGAACCATATTGGGTACCTCCGCGAACCACTTCAAATCGTACGGAGGATCCGCGAATACCAAATCATAAGTCACATTGCATACCTTAAGATAGGCGTTGACATCGATATGAATGGGTTTGATGTTTTCAAAACCCACATCTTTTATCATCTTTCTTATCCCTTTCACATACAGGCTTTCCTTTTCCACCAGATGAATCTCCTTTGCCCCGCGGGAGCTGAACTCAAAACTTATCGCCCCGGTGCCGGCGAAGAGATCCAATACCCTGATATTCTCAAAATCGAGCCTGTTGCCCAGAATATTGAAAAGTCCTTCCCTGGCGAAATCGGTCGTCGGCCTGGCTTTGAAGCCTACCGGCAGTTCAACCCTCCTACTCCTGTATTTTCCCCCAATTATCCGCAATTGATCAATGAAAAAAGATTGATATACCTGTGAAGAATTTCCTCGTTAAAAACATAGCTGAAAGAGAAGTTTCCGGCCGGACCGATAAACATCACCGTCTTGATATATTCCGAAAGCAATGAATATAATTCTCCGTTTTTTCTGACAAATCCGGAACAATAGAGGGGAATTTCATTCGAAATACCGAGTGTCTTATAAACTTTGAGCAAAAAATAGAGAACGTCGTTGGGCGACCTGTAGCCGTAACTATTGCAGAGTTTCAATGTTTCATTCGATACGGCCGAAATTGTGACAAAATCTTTCCCAACAAATAAATATACCGAATCAACCGACTTTTTTTTAGAGTAAAACAGCACGTTGTAGACAAATGGCTTTACAAAATGTACGGGAGGTTGTCCCGGTACAAGTGTTTCAGCCAGATTGGCAATCTCCCCATCAACGGCGAACAGAAGAAAAGCATCCGGATCATCAAGCCGGTTTGCCAAAATAACCTCATTCTCCCTGGTTTTATGGCTCAGGCCAAAGAGTTGCTCTTTTTTCCCGGGATCCATGATGGGAGCCGGAACAAGGGAGTATTTTGACGATGAGACCCCTATCCTGACGTGCTTATATCTTCTCTCCAAAAACTCATCTTCAAGAAGGATGTTTTTAATCTCCTCATAGGAAAAACGATGGCCGCTTTCAGGTTCAAACGATCTCAACAATATGTATTTTGCCCTTAAGTTGTCCATAATGGCGAACGCCAGCTCTTCCCTCCCAATCCGCATCAGGAGAGAGTAATTTCCGGTGGCGTTGATATCCAAAGTTTCGTCGAAGAGCTCAAAAAAAGGCATATCCAGATAATAATAACGCAAATATAAAAAAACTGAACGTCTATTTGCACTATTTAGGCCGAACATATTTGTATAAGAATGGGTTTACGACTATTTTTGATCCGTTTTCATTAATCAACCCTACATATTTTAAAGTTGGCTGCCAATCCCGTACATAATCTCCTGATCAATAACCTGGAATACCAGCCTACCAAGGATCAGTACAATGTACTGGAAAAGCTCTCCTCGGTAATACAGAAAAACTCGAATGACACTATCCTTGTTATTACCGGTTACGCGGGAACCGGCAAAACGAGCATTATCTCCTCTTTGGTAAAAAGTCTCGATGTTTTGAGGATGAAATCTGTTCTGATGGCTCCTACCGGCAGGGCGGCCAAGGTTCTCTCCTCATATTCCGGGAAAAAGGCTTTCACTGTTCACAAAAAGATCTACCGTCAAAAAACATATAAGGATGGAGAGGGCCTGTTCGTACTGGACAGGAACATAAGTTCAAACACCTGGTTCATAGTTGATGAGGCCTCAATGATCTCCAACACTTCAACCGACAATTCAATATTTGGCAGCGGTCGTTTGTTGGAAGATCTTGTCGAATATATCTACACGGGCAAAGAGTGCAAGTTGATACTCGTTGGCGACACCGCCCAGTTGCCCCCTGTAGGGTCAGATGTAAGTCCGGCGCTGGATATGGCCACGCTGAGTCGTTTCGGATTTCTCATTGAACATGCCGAGTTGCGCCAGGTTGTCCGTCAAAGCAGGGATTCGGGCATATTGATGAACGCCACCTCAGTAAGAATCCAGATCGCGAGAAAAGAACTCAAAACGCCAAAAATAGACTTTAAGGATTATTCCGACATTACCAGGCTCCATGGCACTGAGCTGATCGATGAAATCTCATCGGCCTACTCGGTTTGCGGAACCGACGGCACCGCTATTGTTGTCAGTTCCAACAGGCTCGCCAACCGTTACAACCAGGGAATAAGAAATTCGATATTTTTCAGGGAGGAGGAGATATCGGCGGGCGACATTGTAATGGTCGTAAAAAACAACTATTCCTTGATAGACGAAGAGGACGAAAACGGCCCAGGTTTCATAGCTAACGGCGATATCGCCGAGGTAAGAAGAATCAGGAGGTACGAAGAGCGCTACGGCATGAGATTCGCCACCATGGAACTCTTTTTCCCCGATTACGACCTGTTGGTCGATTCCAAGGTGATGCTTGATGTGCTGCATCTCGATTCGCCGGCATTGCCCGCCGATAAGGCCAGGGATTTTTTCTTCAGCGTTGAGGCCGATTATATGGGGGTCAAGACAAAGAGAAAAAGATATGAGGCCATAAGAGGCAATCCCTACTACAACGCTCTTCAGGTTAAGTTCGCGTATGCCGTAACATGCCACAAATCACAGGGCGGCCAGTGGAAAAGGGTATTCATAGATCAGGGCTTTTTCAGCAAAAGGGATATATCCCTCGATTACCTGAGATGGTTTTATACCGCGTTGACAAGGGCCACCGAAAAGATATACCTGGTTAACTTTCCGGACGATTGGTTCGCTGATGATCTCAATCACCAATAATCTTGATAAGAACCCTTTTACTTCTTTTCCCGTCAAATTCACCGTAAAATATCTGCTCCCACGGGCCAAAGTCAAGTTTTCCGTTGGTTACGGCGACCACCACTTCACGGCCCATCAGGGTACGTTTGATATGGGCATCGGCATTATCTTCGAAGCCGTTGTGCATATACTGTGAATATGGTTTTTCGGGCGCCAGCTTCTCCAGCCAGACCTCAAAGTCGTGGTGCAGGCCCGGCTCATCGTCGTTTATAAAAACACTTGCCGATATGTGCATGGCGTTAACCAGGCAAAGACCCTCTTTTATTCCGCTCTCCCTGAGCGCCTCATCCACCTTACCGGTAATATTGATAAATGCCCTGCGTGTAGGCGTGTTGAAATGGAGTTCTTTTCTAAATGATTTCATATTTTTTTGGATTTTACTTGTTAACTTATATTTTCCCAAATAAAGTATGGGTTTATCGGGTTGCGCATATGAGCCGTTGCATAATCAGGGTACTTTGTTGTCTGTCACAATGCAAGCAATAGTGGGAGATTAAGCTACAATACTTTATTACACACAGATATTCAATAACTTATAATATATTGTCAATGCTTTTTTGTTCATCTCTTATCACTTCGGCTATCTGATCGGATAATTCAGGTATCTTATTTCTTACAACGTCCCAAACAATCGAATAATTGATTCCCATATAATCATGAATCAGCCTATCTCTCATCCGGCCATATTTTTCCAATTAATCAAATCCCATTTTATTTTGAAATCAGCTGGGATTTTCTTCGTTGCTTCTCCTATTATTTCCAGACTCCTTACAAGTGCTCTTTTCAATGTTTCATCTTGCAATAAATTGTCCTTGGAAAAATCATTACCAGTTACAGATAAAATGAACTTACATTCATCAAAAATATGTCTTAAATATTCAATAGGCTCTTTAGACATATAATACTTCCTTTAAAATCTTTGGACCTATATGTGGGCTTAATCCATTTTTTGTAACAATCTCAACTTTTTTATTCTTAAAAAGTTTTTCGAAATAATCATATGCGGCCATAAAATTGTCGAAACTCTCTTTATCCGGGTCAAAATCAATCAGGATATCAATATCACTTTTTTTTGATTGTTCATCTCTCACATAAGAACCAAATAATCCAATATTCTGAATCCCAAATTTTGTCAGTTCGGCTTTATGTGCCTTTATAGTATCTAATATGTGGTCTTTTGTTGTCATGATAATTCTGATAGTCCAAATATACAAATCTTTTTTGAGCAGCGATCAACTGCGTTTTTTCGCCCACAAAGAGATTGCCCCCAACTTTTGCAGGATAGTTTATTATTGATCCAGCTTTTTAAAGATCTTGGCCATTGTTTCCGCATCTATTGATTCCATGTCAACCAATTTTAACGACTTGACCATTTTTTGTGTCGTCGTTTTATAGTGTTTGAAATGGGGCGTCTCCAAATGCGACGCATATGCATCTTCACCGGAATATATTTCCAAAAGTCTGATTTGTGTCGGATTCTCCTTTTGGAACATGGGGTAAATACAAATTACGCCCGGTTCCAAACGAACAGAGGCTTCTGACTCTTCTTTCAGAATCGAGATATATTCATCAAGATATAAAGAATCTATTTCAATTTCCGCTATTCTGATTATCATGGTGTCATAGTTAATTTTACTTATATCCCGGCTATTTTCAATACAGGAATTGCCAAATATTGCTATCAACAAAACTAAGGGTCCTAATATTAATTTTTTCATTTGTTTTTGTGTTATAATGCTAATTTCTTTAAGTTACGCTTAACGCTTCTAACCACCTCGTCAAAGTCAGGCAAATCTTGGATTTGATCAGCCAAGGAAGATTGCCAACGTCCTTTGTATTGTGGTAGTCGCTGTTCCAGTTTCTTGTGAAATTCAGTAGGGTCTATCTCCTTGCTTTCACACTTGGTTCTAAACTCTGCCGC
>DUOU01000270.1 GCA_012838685.1 Bacteroidota bacterium
CTTTCTCTCTTTCCTGGCCGTATCTTTTGTCAAGCCCGATTGAATCTGACGTACCAGCTCTTCGGCCTGACGAACCGACAATTGGTTGTCTCGTATCTTATAATAGACCTCCATCTGAACTTTGGGATCCTCAATGCTTACCAATGTTCTGGCATGGCCCATGGTTATAACCCTCTCCCTTATGCCCAACTGTATTTCAGCGGGCAGTTTCAGCAATCTCAAATAATTGGCCACCGTTGAACGCCGTTTTCCCACTCTATCGCTCAACTGCTCCTGTGTAAGATCGCACTCCTCCATCAACCTTTGGAAACTGATAGCTATCTCAACAGCATCAAGATCTTCCCGTTGGATATTCTCAACCAGTGCCAGTTCCAGCATATCCCGATCATCGGCTGTCCGCACAAACGCCGGCACCGACTCTATACCGGCCATCTTAGCGGCCCTTAAGCGGCGTTCCCCGGCAATCAGTTGATACCTGCCCGCGGCCACCTCCCTGACGGTAAGAGGCTGCACTATTCCAAGTTCTTTTATAGAGACCGAGAGTTCCTCCAAAGCGGCCTCATCAAAATTACTCCGGGGTTGGAAAGGATTTGCTTCAATAGAGCTTATAGGTATCTCCCTATTGACCTCCACCTTGTTTTCAATAACCTCTTTTTCAACACCTTCTATAAGTGCGCCCAAACCCCTGCCCAATGCGTTTTTCTTTGCCATATC
The DNA here is from genome assembly GCA_012838685.1 of Bacteroidota bacterium. Taxonomy (GTDB): domain Bacteria; phylum Bacteroidota; class Bacteroidia; order Bacteroidales; family VadinHA17; genus LD21. Next base: position 715 of record DUOU01000270.1, read on the forward strand.
ACTCGTTGTTTTTAACTGCCCTCTTCTCTCTCGATCAATTCCTTGGCCAGGTTGAGGTAGTTTATGGTACCGCGCGATTCAGCATCATATAATAAAGAAGGTTGCCCATAACTTGGCGCTTCGGACAGTTTCACGTTTCTTTGTATCACTGTATTGAAAACCATCTGCTGGAAATGGCGGTTTACCTCTTCAGCCACTTGGTTGGCTATCCGGAGACGGGAATCGTACATTGTCAACAGAAAACCTTCTATTTTCAGTTCGGGATTAAGGTTCCCCTGTATTATCTTAATTGTATTCAACAATTTGCCAAGACCCTCCAGGGCAAAATACTCGCACTGTACAGGTATTATCACCGAGTCGGATGCCGTTAACGCGTTTACTGTAAGCAACCCAAGCGAAGGAGAGCAGTCAATAAATATATAATCAAAATCCATCGCGACCTTTTCAATAACACCCTCAAGCACCTTTTCCCTTTCAGCCATTTCCAGCATCTCTATTTCAGCTCCGACCAGATCGATGTTGGAGGGTATAAGCGACATATTTTCAACATCACTTTTTATTATTACCTCCCTGGGATCGGCTCCATCAATCAAACAATCATATATTGTTCCCTTTTTCATCCTGTTGTCGATACCCATTCCCGAGGTCGAATTGGCCTGCGGATCCGCATCAATCAGCAAAACCCTCTTTTCAAGAGCCGCGAGACTCGCGGAAAGATTGATCGCTGTGGTAGTTTTTCCCACTCCCCCCTTCTGATTGGCTATAGATATGATTTTTCCCATTTTTATGACTCTAATTTCTTAAAAGCCCAAATTTACCATTTAATACTCCCGAAGACAGAGAATAACGGTAGTAGTTGTAAACATTTTGATTCGGGGTTTTCAACATTTTATTAACAATACACAACTGCATATAGCACAATAAATTACATTTATTTAACTTAGTTTCTTGTTATAAGTTTTTCAATTATAATTTTATTGCGGGCCTCTCCCTGAAAAATAGAGGAAAATGGTTTTTATCGGGACAACGCCCAAAAGTAGAAAAGATACAGATGTTTTTCTTTTGAAAAATATTCGTTTCATTCGCGGATCAATGAAACTACCCACCCCATGAAAGAGACCAGCGCCCCCATAAGTTTTGTTGTTGTAAATCCAAATGCCGGCAATGGCAAAGGAAAAAAGGAGTGGAACACCATAAAATCAATTCTGAAAAAACACTCTTTTCAATACAAACATGTGTTCACTTCCCGAAAAATGGATGCCTCCAAACTGGTCAAAAAGGCCATCGCCAATGGCTATAGAACGGTTGTGGCGGTTGGAGGCGATGGTACCCTGCACGAGATAATAAACGGGATTATGGAGCAGAACAGTGCGCCAACAAATGAAGTATTCGTGGGACTGATTCCCGTGGGATCAGGCAACGACTGGGGCAAGATGTTCGGTATTCCAACGGATTACGAGAAGGCCATAAAGGTTCTTATAGCCCGCAAGTGTTATAAACATGACATCGGTTTAGTGAGCCACAACCTGAATGGAGTAACCATGAAAAGTTATTTTCTCAATGTCGCCGGCACCGGTTTTGAGGCTAAAGTGATAAAAAAGAGTCACGACAGGAAAAACCGAAGGGGCAAGAGCAACAGCACAACTTACATTACCAGTCTTCTCTCCTGTCTGTTGTCAAACAAAAACCAGGATGTGGCCATAACCATCGATGGAACAAGAATAGAGCAAAAGATTTTCTCCCTGAACATAGGCAACGGGATATATTGTGGCGGTGGAATGCGACAAGCACCAAATGCCAAGCCAAATGACGGTCTGCTTGATGTTACCGTTATAGGCGACATAACTCCCATTGAGGTCATTTTTTCATTGAAATACCTCTATAACGGAAAAATTTATGATCATAAAAAGGTTGATGGCTATAGGGCAAAAAAGGTCACCGTTGAATCTGCTATTCCCATGTATTCAGAGGCCGACGGAGAGTTACTGGGAGAAACACCACTCGAATTCGCGATAGCACCCGGAGCTATCAACGCGATAATAAACCTGGAACCATAAGAAGAGTCGATATTATCGGCCAATAGGTCGGGGTGTAGCCATTTTATCTGGCTTTAACTCTTATCTCGAACAGTTTGGGCCAGTTTTTTCCCGTGACGAATATTCTTCCATTCTCATTATCATAGGCTATTCCGTTCAATACATCCAGGTCAGTGTCAGTTCGCGTATCGTCCAGCAATCCGGACAGATCGATATATCCGGTGACTCTGCCCGATTTGGGATCAATCCTCGCGATCCTGTTTGTCATCCATATATTGGCCCATATCTCCCCGTTTATATATTCCAGTTCGTTCAACTGTTCCACAGCTCCTTTATCATCGCACACCTCAATCTTATAGACTACGGAAAAAACATCCGGATCATAAAACCACAATGTACTCGTCCCATCGCTCATAACAATCTTGTCGCCGACAGTTGTCAAGCCCCATCCTTCGGATTGATAATATATTTTCCTCACCAGCTTGAAATCATCCTTCAAATATACAAAACCCACGTTTGAGGTCCATGTCACCTGGTATATCAGGTTGTTGTACATTGTTATACCCTCTCCGAAAAGATTTGACTCCAGATTCAACTGGCGCTCCACATTGCCTGTAAGCAAATCAACCTCCCTCAACGAAGAACTTCCCTCTTGTCCGGTTCCCTCATATAATTTTCCCGAGTCGAAAAACAATCCCTGCGTAAAGGCCTTACTATCATGCGGATACACATTAACAACCTCATAGCCATAATGTTTTGGCTCAACATCGGAATAGAGGTAAATAACCCTGCTAACAGATGTCCTGGCTTTTCCTTCAATATATGCGGAGACTTTAAGAGTCTTCCTCCCCAGTGTAACCAGCTCTGTTGAATTAATGGCAATATCCCACGGTTCGGCCAACAACGCGCCAAACCTGTTGCCGTCAACGGTAACGACAACCGAGTCGGGCCGCCGATTCGGCTTCTCCAGGGAGACAGCCACATCAATAACATCGCCAAAAACAAATTTGTCGTAATTTGAAGGGGAGGTCACCGAAATTATTTTTTGTCGCTCATCTTCATCCGGAACAGCGGCTTCCGAGGGTACAGAACCTCTATTCCCGCTAGATCTTCCCGAACAAGATATAGCCTCCACAACCAAAAGGGAAACGACAATTATCGCCAGATAACCTATAAATCTATTTTTTGTCGACATTACAAAAGTTTTTGCTTTTCACATCCAACAAAATATTGGAATCATCTACTGTCCGGTAACGCACCGGTACCCTTGTTACTATATTTTTTCCCTCCAAAAACTCTTTTAAGAAGGTTCCGGGGGGAGTTGATTTTTTTTCGCAGTTCCATCTCCCTCTGCTCATAAGGGAAAATCATCTGCCATATCTCACCCCAACCGGGAAGACCGCCAATATTTTTGTCATCTATATAGATGTCGGCGTCTATCTTCCGGCTAGTCTCATTAGCATCAAATATCTCCCCGGGGTAGTTGCTGTTGACCGCATAAAATTCCACTCCATTTTTTTTGCAAAATTCTATGGCCTCTTCCAACTCTTTCCCGGTACGAAAGGTCCACAAAATAAGTTGTGCCCCTTTTTTCTGCAACTCTTTCAACGTCCGGAAAGCGAATAGTTTCTCCTTCCCTATCTCCGGATAACTGTGTTCCACAATTGTACCGTCAAAATCCACGGCAATCTTGATATTTATTGGCTGATCCATTCGCGAACTAAATATACCACCCACAAAACAAATAAAAAAAAAGGAGAGATTATCCAATAATGGCCATTTATTGTAAATTTGCTCGATTAACCGTTAAATAATGACCAAACATATCCCCAACTTCATAACCTGTTTAAATCTGGTTTCGGGCTTTATCTCCATACTGTTCGTCTTGAACGGATTTCCGACGATAGCCTCTTGGCTTATATTAGCGGCAATGGTGTTCGATTTTTGCGACGGATTCTCGGCCCGGCTACTGAAGGCCTATTCCGATACGGGCAAAGAACTTGACTCTCTCGCCGATGTTATCAGTTTTGGGGTTGCCCCGGCAGCGATAATCTTCCACTATCTCTCCGGAGCAATGGGCATTTCCGGGCAAATCAGCGTTAATACGCTATCTTTCCCCGACTTTTGTCTTCTCGCTGTGCCCGCCATTATGCCCGTTTGCGCCGCTATCCGGCTGGCACGGTTCAACACCGACGAAACACAAAAGGAGTCGTTCAAGGGCCTGGCATCACCTGCCAGCGCGCTTGCGGTTGTCTCCTTAGCCCTGGCATTGGAGTACGCTGACTCCAACATAGCCCAAAAAATCTTGGGCACCATAACCGGAAACACAATCCTAACGATAGTTTTATCGTACTTGATGGTTTGTCGGCTACCAATGATATCTCTGAAATTCCATGATATAAAATTCAAAGGGAACCGCGACAGATATCTGTTGATCATCTGCATTGCCCTATCCATATTGTTATTTGGATTCAAGGCCCTCCCTTTTATAGTACCGATTTACATCGCCATCTCCATAATCTCAGTTTTGGCTCCGGAAAAATAAATTCATTCGCTTTTTCCGGAAATTATAAAACCGATCACCGGTATTTCCAAAATATATCGGGAAAGCATATATGCGATAGAAACCGTATTCCAGGGGAGGCGGGAGTTAAAGCAACAATTATCCTCCGTAAACCTATTTGGGCAACTTCATCACCCTTGGGTTCAAGTGAATTAAAGCAACAACTATCCTCCGTAAACCGGATTCAACTTTCACCGTGCAATTATTTTTCGGTATTGATTATGGGAGGTTCCGGATGGTTTTTTTCGCGAGACCTGAATACCCCCCTTTTCAGGCCATCATCGTCATCCAGACTGGAGGTTATCTTCTGCACCACCTTGAAATTATTGAAAAATTCTTTCGCGAGAACCCTTAAAACCGTATATGACGGTATTCCCAGTATCATTCCACCTATACCCGCAAAGGAACCGAAAGCCAGAACAACGACAAATATCTCCAGTGGATGGGCCTTCACGCTACTGGAATAAATGATGGGTTGGAAGAAAATATTGTCGATTACCTGCGTGATGGCGACCACTATGGCCATATATACCATCAGCGGCCATACAACCGTTTGAAAATCCATATTTATATGCGACCCTACCCCCATTATAAGGACTATGAAAAAACCTATCCACGGGCCCAGATAAGGTATTACATTCAAAACCCCGATAATTAACCCCATTACCAGTGCCTGCTGAAACTCTATCCCAACAATTGTCATCCCGGTAGTGATTATTATCATTATACAGGTACTCTGGCATAAAATTCCCACAAAATAGCGGGTAAGAAGATGCGATATGGAATTGAGGGCCCTCGTAAACGCCTCGGTATGTTTGTCGGGTATCCACATCAGTATCGATTCATAGAAAAGATGCTGATCCTTTAAGAAGAAAAAGGTAATAAACGAGAGGGCGAAAATCGTTATCACGACATTGCCGACAATTCCAAACGCTGAACCGATAAAATTCTGGAGCAGATTGACATTCAACACTCCGGATATCTTTTGCATAAGATACTCCCTGATAGTTATATCGTTGCTCAACTCACTGCTGAATGTCCTCAAAAAAGTCTCCAACCTGACCAATGGTTCTTCAACCAATTGAACAATTTTGGCGCTGTCAATCGTGGAGAAGTAGTTTATCTGCCTTGTTACCAACGGAACGAACACCCACAAGAAAAGGAAAACAAGGCCCCATATCACAAGTAAGGTTATCAATGCGCTTAAAGCCCTCGGAAACTTAAACTTCTTGATCCGTATTTTACACAACAACTCAACCAACGGCCTTCCCATAATCGATAAAACCCCGGAGATGAGAATGTACGCGACTATGTTCCTGAAATACCAAGCCAGAAAAAGCAGCAACAAAACCGAAAGAAAAGCGGCTACACTTTTAACAGATATCTTCATAATCCTCTATTGACACGACAAAACTATCACTTTTTTTTTATTATCCGCCGGCAAATCTTACCTATTGCGTTGCCCGGTTCTTTTTGGCCAGGATAAAGA
>DUOU01000271.1 GCA_012838685.1 Bacteroidota bacterium
AGTACTTTAAGGCGACTTTTCTTCTGAAAAGCCCTTTATAAAGGGCTTTTCAGAAGAAAACCATCATTACTTTTGAACATTAGAATGTTTTTCAAGATAAAAAATCATTACTTTTGACTATTATACCGAGGTTTTTAGATTAAATCCCGTGAATGTCGCTAACAAACTAACCAAATTAAAAATATGAAACGATTTTTTTACTATTTGTCGGTGCTGATGTTGTTGATAGCAACATCGTGCTCCAATTTTTCGAAACCTACTCCAATGAAAAAATGGAAAAGCGATGGCTCAACGGTCAAAGTTGATGATCAACTCTCTGTCAATGCGGGCCAAAAGCTGGTGTTTTCCGGGGGAAAAGAGGACTTTGTGAATTTTGAACTTACCGGTATGGCCAATGTTGGCTCCGATGCCTCTGCCGCCCTCTTTTTCCATAATGATGGCGCGGAGAAAGGATATGAGGTGCTTTTCCATAACGGACCGATTGATGGTACCCGCAAGACGGGAAGTCTCGCCGCCGTAAGGAACCTTTACAGAAGTTTGGCCGAAGATGGAGAATGGTTTCCCTTTACTGTAGCTGTCAGGAACAAAAACATCTCGGTAAAAATCAATGATGTAGATGTTGTCTGCTATACCGAGCCCGAAAATCCCTACAGAATTGATGAGTATAAGGGCAGAATATTGGGCTCGGGAAACTTCGCTTTGGTCGGATATGAAGGGGTCGTGGATTTTAAGGACCTTAAAGTGGCCGCTCTGCCGCCCGATGCCATAAATCCACAAGATACCATGCCGCCGATGGAAGAACAGGATAATCCGATTATTAAGCTACAGCAGGCCAACTTCCCCGTGATCGATTACCATATCCATATAAAGGGAGGTTTGACGATGCAGATGGCCCATGCCAGATCAATGAATTACGGAATCAATTTCGGCATTGGCCCCAATGCGTATGGGCCGATGGATAACCCGGGAGACGGTGGCTCCGGAAAACAGTATGAATATGATGGCGAGCTGATGGAGTACTATGATAGCGTGAAAGATACCCCATTTCTCAGAGGAGTGCAGGGTGAAGGCCGGAAATGGGTATACAGTTTCAAAAAAGAGAGTCTGCTCGCTTTTGACTATCTCTATACCGATGGGATGACCATAATAGACCATAAAGGCAGACTGACCCGTACTTACCGCCCCAATGAGGTCATTATGGATATTTCAAAACAGGCTTATATGGATATGCTGGTTGACAAGACCGCCAAGATACTCGCCGAGGAGCCGGCCGACTTCTTCGCCAACGCGTTTTATCTTCCAAATGTATTATCAGTTGATTATGATGGCTATTGGACCGACGCCAGGATAGATAAGATACTGGATGTTATGGCTTCCAATGGCATTGCTTTGGAAATAAGTGCCAGGTATTTGGTCCCAAGCCAATACATACTTCAGAGAGCGAAAGATAAAGGGATTAAATTCGTTTTCGGCACCAATAACGGGGATGCTTCGTACTATATGCTGGAATATTGTACCGATATGGTCGATGCATTGGGATTGACGGCCGATGATATGTGGTTTCCAAGTATGTCGACACGTGCCGAAAGAATGGATAAACTGGAATAATGTGATATAATAACCCAATAACAGGGTAACGGCTGGTTTTATCGCTATTATAAAAACAGACATTTTTAGGGTCCCAATCAATTAAACAGATAAATTTGGCGGGATTTTTCCGTTAATGATTTGAACTAATAAAAGAGACAATGGATTTTTTGAGTGACAGGATCAAGTCGATGGCGGCATCCGCCACATTGGCAATGACCCAAAAAAGCAGGGAGCTGAAAAATCGGGGATTCGACGTGATAAGTCTGAGTATCGGGGAACCTGACTTTAATACGCCGGATTACGTGAAAGAGGCGGCAAAGAGGGCTATTGACGACAATTTTTCGAAATATCCCCCGGTTTCTGGGTACGAGGATCTCAGGGCCGCTGTTTGCGCCAAGTTTAAGCGTGAAAATGGTTTGGATTATACGCCGGATCAGGTTGTTGTGTCGGTAGGGGGCAAACACTCCGTGATCAACGTTATTATGGTAACCGTCAATCCTGGAGATGAGGTTATTATACTGGCTCCGTATTGGGTAAGCTATTATGACCAGGTAAAACTGGCCGGCGGTGTTCCGGTGATCGTGAATACCACACTTGAGAACGACTTCAAGGTTACCCCAACTGACCTTGAGGCGGCCATTACTCCAAAAACCAAGCTTATTATCTTCAATTCTCCCTCCAATCCCACGGGAATGGTCTATACAAGGGAAGAGATGGAGGGGATCGCTCGGGTTGTCGGGAAGAATCCACATGTTCTGATATTGTCCGATGAGGTGTATGAACATATTGTATACGAAGGAGAGCATGTTAGCATGGCATCTTTCGATTTTATATATGACAGGACAATTACCCTGAACGCCGTATCCAAGAGTTACGCCATGACAGGTTGGCGAATTGGCTATATAGGGGCTCCGGTGTGGCTTGCCAAGGCTGTCAACAAGTTGCAAGGCCAGTTTACCTCCGGCACATGCACAATTGCCCAAAAAGCTGCTTGCGCCGCGATGAGCTACGATGACGGCTCCAGGGATAAAATGAGAGAGGCGTTCAAAAGGCGAAGGGACCTTATATGTGGACTGTTGGCCGAAGTTGAAGGTGTAAAGATAAGGATACCCCAGGGCGCTTTTTATGTGTTGCCGGATATCTCATTTTATCTGGGGAAGAGTGATGGCGAAAAGGTTATAAACAGTGCGGATGACTTGGCCTTTTTCCTATTGGACAGGGCAAGAGTGGCGACAGTTGGCGGGGATGCTTTCGGAGCGTCAAACTGTATCAGAATTTCCTATGCCACATCCGACGATCATTTGATTGAAGCGGTAAAAAGGATCAAAGAGTCGCTTAAGTTGTTGAAGTAAAACTCACAACCAATAGACAGATTGTTTGTTTTTCACTTTGGAGTTGCGGGGCCTTGTTTGGGCGAAAAACGGGCAGAATTATTTTTTGCCAAATAGCGAGAAGAGTCTTTTTTCCTCACCTTTTATCAATCTTTTGATGTTGGCGCGATGCGTGAGGAAAAGAAGAACAGCCACGCATATCGAGAAAATCATCATGCTTTTGACGGGCGTTTTGTAGACGAAAATCACCAAGATCGGGAAAAATGTTACGGCGATCAGTGAAGATACCGATGCTATTCCTGATATCAAAATAGTGACCAAGAATACAACCGCGCAAATAAGGGCAATTTCAGGTTGCATGAAGAGCACGATGCCAAAAATTGTCGCTACCCCTTTGCCTCCCCTGAAATCGGCGAACACCGGGAACAAATGGCCAAGAATAGCCATTGATCCGGTTAAAACCTGAAGATTGGTCATTTGTTCGGAACCGGGTGCTGCCAGCTTGAAAATTAATGGCAGCGATACTGATAACATTCCCTTCGCGACATCCAGAAGGAGCACTAAAAGACCTGTTTTCCATCCGTAGGTGCGCACAGAATTGACAGCGCCGGCGTTTCCGCTCCCATGTTCCCTGATGTCTGACCCATGTAGCCATTTCCCTATCCATACAGCGGACGGTATGGATCCCAGGAGATAAGCCGCAGAGTAAACGGCTATGTATATTACAATGTCCATTTATACCTTTTTGGTCGCAAATTTGGTCGCAAAGTTATCATAATATCGCGAAACATTAAACAATTGGGCCATACTTGGCAAGATCCGCTGTTTCCGCGTTCGCCGAGAAATTGTCGAAGTTGGCTATAAACTCAAGAGCCAGATCTTTTGCGGTTGCTTCCCATTTGGAAGGAGATTCCCACGATTGACGCGGATCAAGTATTACAGGATCAATGCCGTCAATACTTTTTGGAATGCTTAGGTTAAATATCGGCAGTGTGGTAAACTCTTTATTATCGAGTGAGCCATCAAGGATAGCTCTGATAATTTTCCGGGTCGATGGCAAATCTATCCTGTTGCCAGTTCCGTAAGAACCTCTTATCCATCCTGTATTTACCAGCCATGCTTCGGTACCGTGTGCTTTCATTTTGCGGGCCAACTCCTCCGCGTATACTATTGGGTCAAGCGTCAGGAACGCGGCTCCAAAACAGGCGGAAAAAGAGGGGACAGGCTCGGTTATTCCCCTTTCGGTACCGGCCACTTTAGCCGTATATCCACTGAGAAAATAATATTTGGCCTGCCCTTCGGTAAGTCTGCTTACCGGAGGCAATACGCCGAAAGTGTCAGCTGAAAGGAAAATAACCTTGGTAGCGTGGCCGGCCTTGGAGATAGGTTTTACTATATTGTTGATATGGTATATAGGATAAGAGACCCTTGTGTTCTCCGTTTTTGAACTGTCATAGAAGTCAATAGTCCCATCCTCCCCAATAACTATATTTTCCAATAAAACGTCACGTTTGATAGCGTTGAAAATGTCCGGCTCGTGTTTTGGGTCGAGATTGATACACTTGGCGTAACAGCCTCCTTCAAAGTTAAAAACACCATCATCATCCCAGCCATGCTCGTCGTCACCTATCAACGCCCTTTCAGGATCTGTTGAAAGAGTTGTTTTTCCGGTGCCGGAGAGGCCAAAGAAAATAGCTGTTTCTCCATCTTTGCCTACGTTCGCTGAGCAGTGCATCGTGGCTATCCCTTTTAGTGGCAGATAGTAATTCATTATGGAAAATATACCTTTTTTCATCTCTCCACCGTACCAGGTGCCACCAATTATCGCCATTTTTTCTGTCAGGTTGAAAAAAACGAAATTTTCGGAGTTGAGCCCCTGTTCTTTCCAATCAGGATTTACCGCTTTTGATGCGTTGAGCACAACAAAATCCGGTTTGAAGTTTTGTAGCTCCTCATCAGTTGGTCTGATAAACATGTTTTTAACGAAATGAGCCTGCCACGCTACCTCCATGATAAACCTAACGTTTAATCTTGTGTTTTCGTTTGCGCCGCAAAAGCAGTCCATTACAAACAGTCTTTTCCCTGTAAGTTGATTAGAAACAATATTTTTACAATGGTCCCACACCTCTTTGGATATGGCCTTGTTGTCAGAAATTGGAGCCTTGTCCGACTTCCACCAAATTGTATCTTTTGTGGTCTCGTCAAGAACTATGTATTTGTCTTTGGGCGATCTTCCGGTAAATACGCCTGTGTCCACTGAAACAGCTCCGGTTTTTGTTATAAAGGCTTTTTCAAGTCCCTGTAGGCCCGGTTTTATCTCTTCATTGAACAAGAAATCGTAATCAGGATTGTAAACAATCTCCTCAACACGATCTATTCCGTAACTTTTTAAGTCTTCTAATAGGGTCATATATATTTATTAAGCAAAAAACTCGGCAAACTTAATGAAAGTACATTACAATTCCAAAATTGTTAATGAATAACCCTAAAAAAGTGATATTTGATAATTTCATTAACAACTGCGAATTAAAAAAGCCGGCTTTCAAAGCCGGCTTTTACAAAAACATATATCATTCGATATATTACTCAATTGCAGCCTGGGCCGCGGCCAAGCGCGCGATAGGTACACGGAACGGCGAGCAGGAAACATAGTTAAGTCCCGCACGGTGGCAGAATTTAACTGATGAAGACTCTCCTCCGTGTTCACCGCAAATACCGCATTTGAGAGTCGGTTTCGCTTTGCGACCTCTCTCAACAGCCAGGTTCACCAACTGTCCCACACCTTCTTGGTCAAGAACAGCGAACGGGTCGTGTTTCAAGATACCTTTCTCGATATACATCGGAAGGAATTTCGCTACGTCGTCGCGGCTGTAACCGAATGTCATTTGTGTCAAGTCGTTTGTACCGAACGAGAAGAAATCTGCTTCTGCCGCTATACAGTCAGCCGTAAGAGTGGCGCGCGGAATCTCAATCATCGTTCCAACGTGGTATTCGATAGAGTCTTTGTACTCAGCGAATACTTTTTTGATTGTCTCTTCGATAACATCTTTTTGCGCCTTAAACTCTTTAACGACACCGGTAAGCGGAACCATGATTTCAGGAATTGCCTTAATGCCCTCTTTTTTAAGTTCGAGCGCGGCTTCTATAATGGCACGTGTCTGCATTTCTGTAATTTCGGGATACATGTTTCCGAGACGACAGCCGCGCAATCCGAGCATCGGGTTAGATTCCATCAATCCTTCTACTCTTTCGTTGACCTCCTTAAATGATATACCCATCACTTTTGCCATTTCCATTTGTCCTTTTTCATCGTGCGGAACAAATTCGTGCAATGGCGGGTCTAGCAGGCGTACGGTTACGGGAAGTCCGTTCATAGCGGCGAAAATGCCCTTGAAGTCTTTCTTCTGTAACGGAAGAAGTTTAGCCAACGCTTTGCGACGTCCCTCTTCGGTTTTGGCGAGAATCATTTCGCGCATGGGAACGATTTTGTCACCTTCGAAGAACATATGCTCTGTACGGCAAAGTCCGATACCTGTTGCGCCGAAATTGCGGGCAACTTCCGCTTCGCGCGGCGTATCGGCATTGGTGCGTACGTTCATGCGAGTGTATTTGTCGGCAATTTTCATCAGTTCGAGGAAGTCTCCCCCTAATTCCGCATCTTGTGTCTTTATTTGTCCTTTGTAAACGTTTCCGGTAGTTCCGTTCAAAGAGACCCAATCTCCCTCCTTCAACTCTTGGCCGAAAACAGTTACTTTTCTTTCTCTATAATTAATAACCATTCCGTTAGCCGCTGAAACACAGCATTTACCCATTCCGCGAGCTACAACAGCGGCGTGAGATGTCATTCCTCCGCGAGCGGTTAAAATACCTTCGGCTGAAGCCATACCTCTAAGGTCTTCAGGTGATGTTTCTATACGGCAAAGGATCACTTTTTTACCCTCTTTTGCCCAATTTTCGGCATCATCGGCGTGGAACACCAATTGTCCGCTAGCCGCTCCGGGCGATGCGGGCAGTCCGTTTGTGATTGGTTTTGCCTCGGCTAATGCTTTTTTGTCGAATACTGGGTGTAACAGTTCGTCAAGTTTTTCGGGTTCGCAACGTAAAAGTGCCGTTTTTTCGTCGATATATCCCTGGTGAAGCATATCGATAGCGATTTTTATCATCGCCGCGCCCGTGCGTTTACCGTTACGGGTTTGCAGAATCCATAATTTACCGTTTTGAATGGTAAACTCAAGGTCTTGCATATCTTTGAAATAGTCTTCCAGTTTTTGCTGATATTCAATAAGTTCAGCGGCACAATCGGGCATAACCTCTTCCAATGAAGGGAAGTTGGCGGCGCGATCCTCTTCCGAAACGCCCTGCAATTTTGCCCAACGGCGTGAACCTTCCAGTGTAATTTCTTGCGGTGTACGTACTCCGGCTACCACGTCTTCGCCCTGCGCGTCGATAAGGTATTCGCCGTTGAAGATATCTTCTCCCGTTGCGGCGTCGCGGGTGAAAGCAACACCGGTTCCCGATGTTTTGCCCATATTTCCGTAAACCATCGCCTGTACGTTAACAGCGGTTCCCCAATCATCGGAGAAGTTGTTCATTTTGCGATAAAGGATGGCGCGCTCGTTCATCCAACTGTCGAAAACGGCGCAAACAGCACCCCAAAGCTGCTCCCAGGCACTTTCGGGGAAATCGTTGCCTGTTTGTTTTTTAACGGCCGCTTTAAAGCGTTTTACCAACTCTTTTAAATCATCAACAGTCAAATCGGTATCCAATTCAACACCTCTTGCCTTTTTCATTTCGTCCATTATCTCTTCAAACGGGTCGATATCGTCTTTGCTTTCGGGTTTCATTCCGAGAACAACATCGCCATACATTTGTACGAAACGACGGTATGAGTCCCAGGCGAAACGTTCGTTGCCCGATTTTTTCGCGATTCCAATAACGGCATTGTCATTTAGACCAAGGTTAAGAACAGTGTCCATCATACCTGGCATTGATACTCGCGCGCCCGAACGTACAGAAACCAAACAAGGATTTTCCCTGTCGCCGAATTTGGCGCCCATCAACTTCTCTATGTTGGCCATAGCTTTTTCCACTTCGGGTTTCAGCAATTCAACAACTTTGTCTTTACCCATTTTATTGTATTCGCTACATACTTCGGTAGTGATGGTAAATCCCGGGGGAACGGGAACACCAATTAAATTCATTTCGGCAAGGTTAGCACCTTTTCCACCCAGCAGATTTCTCATATCCGCGCGCCCTTCAGCTTTTCCGTTTCCGAAGGAATAAACTCTTTTAACTTGCGACATAATTTTATTGTTTTGAAATTGTTTAATAATAAACGCTTATAAAAAATAGAGCGCTAATATAGAACAATTTTTGCTAAAATAAAAGGATATTTACAGCGCTGTTCGCTAAATAATGTAAAACAATATTTCTGTTGAAAGTTTAAGGGTTCGCGGATGGTTATCCATCATTGCCATATTGTTTTATACAAATATACTTTCTGGAAAACCCTGGTTTCGCGAATTATTGCGCTCTGGGATGGAACATGGCCAAGGTGTCGCGGAGATATGTGCGATCCACGTGGGTGTAAATTTCCGTGGTAGTTATTGATTCATGTCCCAACATCTCCTGCACGGCTCTGAGATCCGCGCCACCTTCAACAAGATGGGTGGCGAATGAGTGACGGAAAGTATGGGGGCTTATATTTTTTTTGATGCCGGCAGCCTGGGCGGAATCTTTTATTATGGTGAAAATCATCGCTCTTGTCAATTTTCTGCCCCTGCGGTTAAGAAAAACGATATTTTGGTCTATTATCTTTGATACGTTTCGCTTCTCAAAGTAGAGCCTGATAGCCTTAAGGGCTTTTTCTCCGATAGGAACCAACCTCTGTTTGTCACCTTTGCCAATTACAACAATAAACTTGTCATTGAAATGGATGTCGGTTATCCTTAGATTCACAAGTTCAGAGACTCTTAGGCCGCAACCATAAAGTGTCTCGATGATGGCTCTGTTCCTATGTCCCTCTTGCTTTGAGAGATCAATGGCATCCAGAATTTTTTCGATTTCGTTTACAGACAACACCTGGGGTATCTTGAAGCCAATTTTTGGCGATTCAACCAGTGCCGTGGGATTCTCCTCGATCTCCCCCTCCAGAACGAGAAACCTGAAAAAAGCCTTTATTCCGGAAATAGTTCTGGATTGGGTCCGGGCATTTTCATAACTTTCTCCGTACCATAAAATAAATTGTCTGATATCCTCATAATCTATTTCGG
>DUOU01000272.1 GCA_012838685.1 Bacteroidota bacterium
ATGTTGGCGACAATGTAGGCGATGTTGCTGGTATGGGAGCCGACCTTTACGAATCATATTGCGGCTCTATTCTTGCTACTGCGGCACTTGGAGCGGCACTTCCAGGCCTGGCTCCTGAAGCCCAGGTTGGTGCTGTTATAGCTCCCATGGTAGTCGCGGGTATTGGCGTAATTCTATCGATAATAGGTATCTTTATGATCCGCACCAAAGAGTCGGCCACCCAGAAAAACCTTCTCAACGCCCTTCTGTTGGGTACAGGTGGTAGTTCGGCACTTATACTCGTAGCTGTTGCTATTATGGCCGCTGTTGGATTCCTGTCATGGGGTATTTTTGGTTCGGTTATTTCCGGACTTATTGCCGGAGTGATCATTGGCCAGGCTACCGAGCACTTCACTTCCGATGAATACGCTCACACAAAAGGTATAGCGAAACAGGCTCAACAAGGTCCCGCCACAACCATCATCGACGGTATCGCTGTTGGTATGTTGTCTACTTGGGTTCCGGTTATAACAATTGTTGCCGGTATCATCGCCGCCTACGCTTTTGCCGGTGGTTTCAGCAATTTTGCCAACGGTGTGTACGGTATCGGTTTCGCCGCTGTTGGTATGTTATCGACACTTGGCATCACCTTGGCGACCGACGCTTTCGGTCCTATAGCCGACAACGCCGGTGGTAACGCTGAGATGAGCCGCCTTCCGAAAGAGGTTCGCGAACGTACCGATGCTCTCGATATGCTCGGCAACACAACCGCGGCCACAGGTAAAGGTTTCGCTATCGGTTCAGCCGGTCTGACCGCTTTGGCTCTTTTGGCATCTTATATGGAAGAGATCAAACTTTGGATAGGCAAACTTCCCGAGAAGGCTGAGGCGTTTTTCAGCTCGACAGGTACAAATGTAGCCGATGCCAATATACTGGACTTTGTAAGTTACTACAATATCAACCTTTTCAATCCTATTGTTCTCGGTGGTGTCTTTATAGGTGCCATGATGGCCTTCGTATTCTGCGCCATGACCATGAAAGCTGTTGGTCGCGCCGCCGGTGCCATGGTTGATGAGGTTCGTCGTCAGTTCCGCGAAATTCCGGGTATCATGGAAGGGGAAGCCACTCCCGAGTACCCCAAATGTGTTGAGATATCGACCAAAGGCGCCCAGAAAGAGATGCTTGTTCCTTCACTGCTCGCTATAGCCGTACCTGTTGCGGTTGGTATAGTTCTGGGCGTAGGAGGTGTCGTTGGTCTGTTGGCAGGTGGTCTTACCACTGGTTTCACCCTGGCTGTTATGTTGAACAATGCTGGTGGAGCCTGGGACAACGCTAAGAAATTCATTGAAAAAGGAAATTACGGTGGTAAAGGAAGTAGTGCTCACCACGCCGCTGTTGTTGGTGATACCGTAGGAGATCCCTTCAAGGATACCAGTGGTCCTTCACTCAACATCCTTATCAAACTGATGTCAATGGTTGCCATTGTTATGGCCGGTCTTACCGTTACCTTCAGCCTGTTCTAGAATCAGGACAAACAATCTAAATATTGGAGAGGACACCCAAACCGGGTGTCCTCTTTTTTTATTGGTTAAGCGGCGCGAGTCAACGCTCTGCCAAAGAGCGCGGTTTTGTCAACCCATGCGGAGCGACTTGATAATTATACCTTGTTTTTGGAGATGAATTTGTATTTAGAAAAAAATTTGAAGCGCTTAATCGCGTAAATCTTTCCGACGACGAATTTTCGCGTTTGCGGGAGGAGATCATCAGTCCCGAAGTTAAGGCATCAAAGATGCTTCGCGAGGGTCATGAAAAGTTCAAGGAGGATAAATACAACAGGGAGATAGCCGCTATTGTCCACAATTATGGCATACAAACAGTCGATCTGAAAAGGTTTGTTGAAAATATAATGAGCCGGTCAATAAATCCGGGACAAAACAGATGGTATCACGGATCTGCCTTAGTTTTTCGTCATATAAGGGCTGCGGCTGTCATGGCCTTCCTCCTTCTCTCTTCTCAAATAGACTGATACTGAGTTTCAGCAACTTCTCCGCTTCGTTGGTACCAATGCGCTCGCAAAAGTTTACAAATTCACTCGAAATAAAGTAACAAAAACTTAACCTCGATTAACTGAATCTTAACCCTCGATTAACCAAATCTTAACATTATTTAGGTTCGTTTGCACAAATGAAATGAAAAATCAACTCATAAAAATTAATTACAATGAAGAAAAAAAGCATTTTATTGATTGGATTTTTGTTCGCTTTCAACTTAATGTTCGGACAACGAACCGATGTTGAAGGAATGATGTATTTGGACGAGAATCGTCGTCCCATTTATAGTGAGAATATAGTTATTCCGGATGTAAACGGTTATCAGGTTTTGAAGTGCGATTTTCACACGCACACTGTGTTTTCCGATGGTGTGGTATGGCCTACCATTCGCGCGCAAGAAGCTTGGGAAGAAGGTTTAGATGCCATTGCGCTAACCGAGCATATAGAATATCATCCGTATAAAGATGATGTTAAAGTAGATCATAATCGCTCTCACGAGCTTATAGAAACTAGTTCCAAAAAGAACAATGTTCTGTTAATAAAAGGAACGGAGATTACCCGGCAAACACCTCCCGGACATTTCAATGCTATTTTTATAGGAGATGCCTCTTCTTATATTGAAGAAAACGTCTCGGAAAGAGATCGTGAAGCTGTAATGAAAGCCTCCGAACAAAAAGCATTTATCTTTTGGAATCATCCGGGATGGCGGCCCAATATCGCCGGTTCATACGAGTGGATTCCATTTGTGGACGATTTGCATAAAAACAAAGCATTGCACGGCATTGAAGTTATCAACGGATTCGGATTTCACATGAAAGCTCTCGATTGGTGTGTTGATAAAGGATTAACCGTAATGGGAACTTCTGATATCCATAATCTGATCGGACATGATTACGATCGTAGCAAAGACTATGTTCATCGTACCATGACGTTAGTTTTAGCGAAAAACAGAACTCCTGAGTCTATTCGTGAAGCTTTGAACGCGGGGCGTACGGTTGCTTGGGCAAGCAAAATTTTAGCAGGAAAAGAAGAAAATGTGAAGGCGCTTTTTGATGCTTGCGTGAAAATTAACCCTTTTCACTATACGGAAGAGAACAACGGGGAAAAGACAAACTTCTACGAGATTAAAAATTCAAGTGATTTATACTTTGAGCTAAAATTAAAAGAAGGAGACGCCACGGAACAAATCGTTCTCTATCCTCAATCCAAACAATTGATTTCAGCGAAAGCCGGTCAATCTTCGCTTACCTATGAAGTAACTTCCACTTATGTAAGAAGCGATAAACATCTGGAAGTCAAATTGCAATTGAAATAGGTTTAAGTAAAAATTGCCAGATCTACATAAGTAATTAATAATATCAACAATAATAAAATATGAAAAAAGAAAAAACAGTGGTTTATGGACTTAAAAATTGCCGTAAAACAACTTTAATTACAATTCTAAATGTAGTTGTATTGCTGTTATTAAATAGTATAGGCGCATTTAGTCCCAATATTTATGGTGAAAATATCAACTTGGAAATTGCCCAGCCCCAACAAAGAAATATTACAGGGAAGGTGCTTGATGTTGAAGGAGTTCCCCTGCCTGGTGTTTATGTGATTGTACAAGGCACATCAATTGGGACGGTCACAGATATAGATGGCGAATTCTCACTTGATATTCCATTGGGCGCCGAGATACTTCAGTTCTCATTCATAGGAATGAAGACAGTGGAACAAATAATAGGCAGTGAGAGCAATTTTTCCATAATAATGGAAGAGGATGCATTTTCTTTTGATGAAGTTGTTGTTATTGGTTATGGTAGCGTTAGAAAAAAAGATTTAACAGGCTCGGTTGGATCAATCGACGGAATAAAAATCTCTGAGCGTAAAGTGACACAGGTTTCTTCGGCCTTGCAGGGTGCCATTCCCGGATTGATGGTGACACGTGATAATGGAGCTCCGGGCGCGACCTCAAGTATTCGAGTTAGGGGAGTAACAACGATTGGAGACAGTAACCCCCTAATACTTGTAGATGGGATGCAAGTTAGTGATATCAATCAAATCAATCCTGCGGATATTGAAAACATTTCAGTATTAAAGGATGCGGCATCTTCTTCTATATATGGTTCTCGAGCCGCATCGGGAGTGATTCTGGTAACAACCAAAAGGGCTAAAACCGGTGAGGTGGCAATAGAATATAATTATGAGTATGGTATTGAAAAACCCACAGAGTTCCCGGAATATGCGGGACCAGAGCTCTATATGACAAGGATCAATGAAATGCAATGGAATACCAATAAGAATATTGGTGCTGAAGACCCACTTTATTCTGAAGAGTTAATAGATAATTATCAACAATTGAACGCTGAAAATCCGGACGAATATCCTATGACCGATTGGATAAAACTCGCATTAAAAAAATATGCTCCGCGTCAAACCCATGGATTGAGAATATCCGCGGGTTCAAAAATGATAAAAAGTCTTACTTCTTTATCTTATGATGAAGTGGGAGGGCTATTTGAGCACAGGAATTATGAAAGGTTCACCGCTCGATTCAATAATGACATCTCAATTAGTGACAATCTTTCGGCATCTTTAGATTTCCACGCGAAACGAGATATCAGTGAAAGTCCCTCTATTGATCCTATTAGCTGGATGCACATTACTGCTCCTATATATGCCGCGGTATGGTCGAATGGGCTTGTCGCATCGGGAAAATCATCGGATAACTTTTATGGATCAATGATATATGGCGGTTTTGACAATACCTGGACAAATCAATATGGTGGAAGAGTTTCAATTAGTTATAGCCCCCTGCAAGGATTGAACTTTAAGGTAAGTGTAGCCCCTGAAGTTAACAACGATAAGAGAAAGTATTTTCGTAAGCAAGTGAAATATACCAATTACGATGATCCATCTACATATTTGGGGACATTAAATGCCAACCCTAATACCAGGCTTGTGGAAGAGCGTTTCGACAATCATCACATCACATCGAATGTTATTGTTGATTATACCAAAAGTATCCAGAATCACAACCTGAACGCAATGATAGGTTACGAAAATTACTACTTTTTCAGCGAATCGGTACGAGGAGAAAGTGAACAATTAGAACTGTCATCATTTCCATATTTAGACTTAGCGAACAAGAACTTTTTAGGTGTTGGAGGAAATGCTTTTGAAAATGCCTATCGTTCTTATTTTGGAAGGTTAATGTATAATTTTAAAGATAAATACTTATTACAGGGAAATATACGTTATGACGGATCTTCCCGTTTCGCCAAAGCATACAGATGGGGGGCATTCCCTTCCTTCTCCGCTGGATGGGTGATTTCGGAAGAGCCTTTTATGGACAACATTCCCGCACTTTCATTTTTAAAGTTTAGAATTTCCTATGGAAAGTTGGGCAATGAAAGAATTGGAAATTATCCTTATCAATCATTGATACAGTTCTCGAATGCATTATTTCAGGAAGGTGATGCGATAACATCTGTGCAAACAGCAGCGCAACAGAGTTATGTTATTGAAGATATTTCCTGGGAGTCAACCGGAGTTTTTGACGTTGGTCTTGACGCCTCCTTTTTTGATAATAAGCTGCAATTCACCGGAGATTACTACAAAAAAGTAACTAGCGATATGCTATTGGAACTTGAGATCCCCGACTTTATAGGATATGACAATCCTTTCCAAAACACCGGTAAAATGTACACAACCGGTTGGGAAGTAGAATTGAAGTATAGGGATAATATAGGTAAATTGAACTATTCAATAACCGGCAATATTTCTGACTCCAAAAGTATAATGGGTGATTTGGGAGGTATAGAGTTTTTAGGTGATCAGGTAAAATTTGAAGGTAGTGAATTTAA
>DUOU01000273.1 GCA_012838685.1 Bacteroidota bacterium
AATGGAATACGATGAGAGCAGGGAAGAATATACTAAGAGTCTCCTGTTGAAACAGGGTTGGTACAACTTTCAATATGTGTTGGTGGACGCTCAGGGCAAAACCGACGAGTTAATGTTTGAGGGCAGCCACTACGAAACTGAAAATGACTACCTGATAATAGTGTACTACAGGAACCCCAGGGAACGGTACGACAGGATTATTGGTTATCAAAGTATCAAAAGCAGGCATTAGAACAATTAAAGGTTAAGCGAAAAAGTATCAACCACCACATAAAATCTAAAATCAACAACTACCTTCGCGGCTGATGAAATGGTCAGATCTCATAGAGAAAATCCCCCCCGTATTCAAGAACAAATATGTTATAACCATAATATTGTTCCTGTTATGGATTATTTTTTTCGATGCCAACAACCTTATTTCCAGGGTCAGGGAAAGAATGGAACTGAACAAGCTTAAAGCCGAAAAGGAGTATTACCTGGAAAAAATTGAGAGCGATTCCAGCAGACTGATGGAACTGCGCACTGACAATGAAAACCTTGAGAAGTTTGCCCGAGAACAGTATCGGATGAAAAATCCCGATGAGGATATCTATATAATAATATCCCCTGAAGAGGAGAAGAAGAATATCAAAGATACCAGATAAAAAAAGGGCGGAAAAGTCTTTATGACCCTATCCGCCCGGAAGATATCCCGAAATATACAATCTATTTGGTTCCCTCAGCGGAATATTTTTTGTTCAGCCCCTCAATAACGCTTTTTGTGATATCGTGAGCCTCATCGCCATACAATACAACTCCACCAAAAGACTTGGCCAAAATATACTGATAATTGTAAAGGTCTTTGTTTTCCTCAAGATATGTTGAGACATAATCCATGATCTGGTTGTTCATAACCGACTCCTCTTCCAAAAGTTCAGCCTGAAGCTGTTCGCTTAAAGCTAAAATATCCTGTTGCTGTTTATAAAGCGCCTCCTCCATTTCCGTTGCCTGTGCGCGGGTTACGAGACCTTTGCTGACCTTGTCCTGGTAATCCATGGCGCTTTTTTGGTACGCGTTTCCCTGCGCGTTGAGCCGATTTTCGGCAGCGGTCCGTTTTGCCAACAGTTCTTCGCTTTTGTCGCTGAACATATCAAAATTCAACAATACTGAATCCATTTCCACATAGGCAACCCCTAAAGCTACCGCATCGGCGCTCACAACCCGGTTCCCATCCGAAGAATTGGCGGGTTTGTTTCCAACAAAATGGAGCACAAAAAGGGCGGCAACAGAAACGAACAATACCGCGAAAAGGGTGATATCAATCTTTTTCATTGGTGCGAGTAAATTATATTAAATGTTTTAAGGCGCGAATATAATTAAATAATTTGTAACAAATCGGTTCATTGGCTTGGCTTAAAATCCCTAACCTAAGAAGAAACAACCGGCAACAACCCATAAAAAGAGGGAATAATATTAGAATTCCGGACAAGGAATCGCCCTGATCCTGGCTCTCTGCCTTCCAACCGAAAGATTGTTGAACTCATATATAATTGAAATCTCGTGGGACCCCCCGGTAGTTGTCAACAGGTTGGAGATGGTGAAATCATAGCTGTATCCTATGTGAACGCTATTGGTCTTAAATCCAACCAGACCAATAATCGCATCTCCGGCCTGTGATGTAGCGAACGGAATACCTCTATACCACAAACCGAAGATAAGGGGACTCTTAAAGTAGTACAACCCCACATCGGTTTGATAATACTTCAACTGTTTCTGGAAATTGAGGGCAATGGACACAACCTCCTGAAACTGAGTCCTCAGTCTTGTTTTTTTATACAACTGCGCTCCGCCAAAAATATTCATCTTCATTGGCAGGGTTGTCTTCTCCTCACCATACAGCGAGGTTTTTGGCGTAAACATATGGTCAAGTGTAAACCCCGCCCAGTAGGTCTCATTATAAATAATAGCCGAGGAGGCAAAATCTATGTCGGCAACATTGTCGAAAGGGGGCGGATAGATAGCGGGGCTGGTACCGCTTCCGGTTATCTGGGAACTGAAAATCAGTTTTTGGATATCAAGACCCAGGTAATAAAATTTTAACTGGACGCCCGGCCTTACATGCCACTCTTGGTTGATCTGGATATCGTAAGAATAAAGCATTCCTATGTTGGTGGTGCTTAAATCGCCCGAACCCGCCACGTCATGGGTCGCGAGAACGCCAACACCGGAATTGAAACTGGGCATGGCCATATCAAAAGAGAAGCTGTATGTGTTGAATATACCCGTAATAGAAGGCCACTGGTTGCGATAGCTGAGAGCCAGCCGGTACTCTTCCGTCGCTCCGGCAAACGCCGGAGAGAGGTATAATTTATTCGCATAAAATTGTGAAAAAGTAGGATCTTGCCCGAGGGAATCTACACAACAAATCGACAGAAATACCAATATGTATACAATCTTTCGCAACTACGGGCCGATTTTTTTAACACATTCCACAAAGTAACAAAATCAATTCCTAAATAACAACCATTACCATTATTTTTTGATCTCCTCCAGACCTTTTGTCTTTTCTCTTTTTTCCTTTATCAAAATGGAGGCAAGAATGGATAAAAGCAGGATTCCTACTATAATGGCCAATGATATCACTATCGGTATTTCGATGTAAAAGAAGGCCAACAACATCTTAATACCCACAAAAGTCAACACAAAAGCCAGTCCAACCTTCAAGAACCTGAAGTAATCCATAATACCGGAAATGGCGAAGTAGAGGGACCTTAAGCCCAAAATTGCCATTATATTGGAAGTGTAGACAATAAACTGGTCGTGACTCACGGCCAAAATAGCGGGAATACTGTCAACCGCGAAAATCAGATCGGTCGATTCAATAACCAGCAAAGTCAAAAACAGCGGAGTGGCGTATCTTTTCCCTTCCTTCTTCACGAAGAACTTGTCTC
>DUOU01000274.1 GCA_012838685.1 Bacteroidota bacterium
GCCGTATCCAACATGATCTATATTCAGGGGATACCGACTGTTCGTACGGTTGTATCGGTATGGGCGATTGCGTTGTTGTCTGTAAATTTGATGCTCTCGCGATGGACACTGTTACCAATCTTCCCGTGGTAGATGAAGACAATTGCGTCGCTTGTGGGGCTTGTGTCAGGGAGTGCCCAAGAAACCTTCTAGAACTTCGCAAAAAAGCCCCTAAATACAGGAAAATCTATGTTGCCTGTTCAAACCGCGATAAAGGAGGCCCGGCCAAAAGAGCATGCGCTGTTGCTTGTATCGGTTGCGGAAAATGCGTTAAGGTGTGTAAGTACGAAGCCATTACAATGGAAAATAATCTTGCCTACATCGACTCGGCAAAATGCAAGCTCTGCAGAAAGTGTGTTGAAGAGTGCCCGACAAACGCTATCATAGAAATTGGGTTTCCTCCCAGAAAACCCAAGGTAGAAGTAGGGAACGAAACTGTTACAGAGAATTAATATTTTAGGGACAAAACAGAATTTAATATATGAAATCATTCCCCGCCGGTGGGGTTCACCCACCCCAAAACAAACTGACCGCCGGGCACGGTATTGAAAAATTGCCCATTCCTTCAAGTGTGGTAATACCTGTTTCGCAGCACATCGGTGCCCCTGCGGAGATTATTGTACAGAAAGGAGATATTGTCAAAACAGGACAACTGATCGCACAAAGCAAAGGTTTCGTATCCACCAATATACACTCCTCAGTATCAGGAAAGATAAGCAAGATCGATACGGTGATCGATCCGCAAGGATTCAAGCAACCGGCGGTATATATAGATGTTGAAGGTGACGAATGGCTACCATCGATAAACAGGGATACCGGCATCGACTCCAATGTTGTACTGACCGCCGATGAGATCATAAACAGATGCCAGGAAGCGGGACTGGTCGGCATGGGAGGAGCATCCTTCCCTATACATGTAAAACTAAAAATACCTGAAGGCAAAAAATGTGATGTCCTTCTGATAAACGGTGCCGAATGTGAACCTTATCTCACAAATGACCACAGAATGATGCTGGAGTATGGGGAAGAGATCATAATAGGTGTTTCGATAATGATGAAAGCCCTGAAAGTGGACAAAGCTATGATCGGTATTGAAAGCAACAAACCCGATGCGATTGAACACCTTAAGAAAATATCATCAAGATTCCTGGGAATCACCGTTCACGCATTGAAGGTAAAATATCCCCAAGGAGCTGAAAAACAACTTATAAAGTCACTCATCAACAGGGAGGTACCGTTAGGCCGACTTCCTATAGATGTCAATACGGTAGTTCAAAACATCAGCACAGCTTATGCGGTTTATGAAGCTGTCCAAAAAAACAAACCGCTATTTGAAAGAGTGGTAACAGTAACCGGCAAATCGGTTAAAAATCCCGGCAATTACATGGTAAGGATTGGCACCTCCATTCAAAATCTTATTGATGCCGCCGGAGGTTTGCCCGAAGATACGGGAAAAATCGTTGTCGGTGGCCCAATGATGGGAAAAGCCTTGAAAAATCTATCGGCACCTGTTGTGAAGGGCACTTCAGGAATCGTTCTGTTTCAAGAAATTGAATCAAACAGAGTTGAGGAGAGTCCCTGTATCAGGTGCGGTAAATGTGTGTCGGCATGCGCTTTGAAACTTGAACCCTATTTAATGGCCAGACTGGTCGAAAAGGGTCTTTATGAAAGAGCCGAAGAAGAGGGGGTCGCGAATTGTTGCGAATGTGCCTCTTGTCATTACATATGTCCGGCCGGCCGGCCATTGTTAGATTATCTTCGTTTAGGAAAACAGACAGTATTAAGGATGGCTCGCGAAAGGGCCGCAAAAAAACAAGCAATATAAAATGAGCAGATTATTGAACGTATCGGCCGCGCCCCATGCGCACAGCAACGAAACGACAAAAAAACTGATGTACGGTGTGGTCATAGCACTTGTCCCTGCCCTGTTGACATCAATTTACTTCTTCGGTTACGGTGCTTTGATCGTTACATCGGTGTCCGTGGCTTCGTGTTTGTTGTTCGAGTTTCTAATACAGAAATTCCTGTTAAAAAAACCTCTGTCGATAAATGACGGGTCCGCTCTGGTCAC
This sequence comes from Bacteroidota bacterium, assembly GCA_012838685.1. Classification (GTDB taxonomy): domain Bacteria; phylum Bacteroidota; class Bacteroidia; order Bacteroidales; family VadinHA17; genus LD21. The sequence continues at coordinate 2,111 of DUOU01000274.1, forward strand.
AGGCTTGCTGTTAGCGATGAACGTCCCTTCAAACCTGCCAATCTTCATAATTGTTATTGGAGCATTGTTCTCGATAGGAATAGCGAAAATGTCATTTGGCGGATTGGGCAACAATCCTTTCAATCCCGCCCTGGCCGGAAGGGTATTCCTGCTTATCTCTTTTCCCGCCCAAATGACCACATGGCCACAGCCATTGGGGTTCGCCACAAAATATGTTGATGCGCTTACCGGTGAAACACCTCTCGGAGCAATGCAAAGAGGGGCACTTGATGCCCTTCCATCTACCAACGACCTGCTTTTGGGCCATATTGGCGGCTCAATGGGAGAGGTCGGGGCGATCGCGTTGCTCGTTGGCTTTGCCTATATGCTTATCAGAAAAATAATTTCATGGCATATTCCGGTCTCCATAATAGGTACAATAGCAATTTTTACCGGAATTCTCTGGAAAATTGATCCTTCACAGTATGCCGACCCGCTTTTCCATATTCTTTCCGGTGGAGTTTTGCTGGGCGCGATATTTATGGCGACCGATTACGTAACATCACCTATGAACCACAAAGCAATGATTATTTATGGCATTGGTATCGGCCTGCTCACAGTAGTTATAAGAATATGGGGGGCCTATCCTGAGGGTGTCTCCTTCGCTATTCTGATTATGAACGCTTTTGTTCCTCTTATGAACAGATATATAAAAATTAAACCTTTCGGGGAGGAGGTTAAAAATGGCTAAAATAGAATCTTCATTCAAAAATATGGTGCTGTCGCTTACCATTATATCGACAGCCTTCGCGTTGTGCCTGGGAGTCGTATACGAACTTACCAAAGAGCCTATAGCTAAAACCCAACTCAATAAAAAGTTAAACGCGATAAGCCAAGTGGTACCTGAATTCAATAATAACCCTGACGCCGATATGTTCATGTTGAATACACCTGAAGGCGATTCGCTCGAAATATATCCCGCATTGAACGGGGAAGATTTGGTGGGTTACGCCGTAAACAGCTACACAATGAACGGTTTCAGCGGGGAATTTTCCATTATGGTCGGCTTCAATCCCGACGGTTCAATATATGACATCATAGTTTTGAGCCACGCTGAAACACCCGGACTGGGGTCAAAAATGGCGGAACCCGAGTTCAAGGATCAATTCAAAGGAAAAAATCCGGCGACATTTTCCCTGAACGTAAAAAAAGAGGGTGGCGATATTGACGCTATTACCGCGGCGACTATCAGTTCAAAAGCTTTTGGAGATGCTATCAACAGAGCCTATAAAACACTGTTCCCAAATGGGCCGGATAGCTTTTCAGGAGCTACTGCCTCGCCTGTATCGGAAAATATCCAGACTGAGTAGTCTCTGCCAACATTTTAATAAAAAGTTTATACAAAAGATAGACATGAACCAATTACAAAATTTCACCAAAGGTTTTTTCAAGGAGAATCCCATACTTGTCCTGGTTCTTGGAACCTGTCCAACATTGGCGACCACCACATCGACGTTAAACGGTCTGGGCATGGGCATCGCCACTACCTTTGTCCTCGCCTGCTCCAACCTGGCTATATCTCTTCTTTCAGGTGTTATACCCGATAAAGTAAGGATACCATCCTTTATCGTGATCATAGCCTCCTTCGTAACGATAGTAGACTTGTTGATGCAGGCATACGTACCCACTCTTTACGAAACTTTGGGTATTTTCATCCCATTGATAGTTGTCAACTGTATTGTACTCGGAAGAGCGGAAGCATTCGCGAGCAAAAACGATGCTTTTTCCTCGCTTATTGATGGTCTGGGAATGGGGCTTGGCTTCTCCATGGCTCTTGGCATTGTCGGTGCCATCCGCGAACTGCTGGGCAGTGGTTCAATTTTTGGTTTTAAGTTTATTGCGGGTGATGGCGTATTGATTTTCATACTCGCTCCAGGGGCATTCTTTGTTTTAGGATATCTTATCGCGATTGTCAACAAGATTAAAAAGAGATAAAAAATGGAATATATTATTTTAATTATTGCCACAGTATTTGTTAACAACATTGTACTGACCCAATTTTTGGGAATTTGTCCTTTTTTGGGCGTTTCCAATAAGGTTCAAACTGCTTTGGGTATGACAGGGGCAGTAGCTTTTGTGCAGGTATTGTCCACGGTTTGTACTTATTTGGTCCATGTATACGTCTTAGTTCCTTTGGGTATCTCTTTTATGCAGACAATCACTTATATCCTGGTGATCGCCGCCTTGGTCCAGATGGTGGAGATAGTACTCAAAAAAATAAGCCAGCCCCTCTATCAAGCTTTGGGAATTTTCCTACCACTTATTACTACCAACTGTACCGTCCTTGGAGTCGCTTTATTGGTAATCCAGAAAGATTTCACCCTTGTTCAAAGTGTTGTTTACGCGATCTCCAACTCCTTGGGGTTTGGATTGGCGTTGATAATCCTCGCGGGAATCAGAGAACAACTTGAATTGGCAGATGTGCCGGAAGCAATGAAAGGAGTCCCCTCCTCGCTTATAATAGCCGGTATCCTTGCTCTGGCTTTCATGGGCTTTTCCGGAATCGTCTGATAAACCTTATATTTGGTTATCCGAGCGAAAATATAAAGAATTTGATCCCAAACGGATAACATCATGTTGGTACTGTTTTTGTCTCCCTTTTTATTGTTAATTTATAACGCCAAAAAATAATATCATGGGATTTATAAAATCATTATCGGTTACGGTATTATCCATTTTCTTGTTTTTTGGTTGTTCTTCATCCACCAACTTCAAGGTCCGGTCCAACGAAATGCTGGCAACCTCAACACCAGCCATACAACAAGATAGGGAGGAGTTTAATGAAGCCGTAAACAATTTTTCTTTTAGAATTTTTCGGAAAGTATGGGATTCCGGGCATAAGGAGAATATTCTCATCTCCCCTTTATCTATATCCTATGCGTTGATGATGGTGCTTAACGGGGCCGAGAGAGAAACATCCACAGCCATCAAAAACTGTCTCGGACTTTCGGGTTTCTCCACGGAAGAGATAAACAGGGAGGCCAACAGTTTATCAAAATTGGTTTTCAAGCCCGACAGTGGGGTCAATATCAAACTGGCCAACTCTGTCTGGTCGCTTGACGAAATTGATGTAGAGGAGAGTTTTATGCGGATTCTGGATGATTACTACAAGGCCGAATCAAGACAATTCAGGGGAAACGATCCCAATCTCCCCTCCGCTATAAACCATTGGATTGAAGAGAAAACCGACGGAATGATCAAAGATATGATTGACTATGTTGATCCATCAATAATAATGATGCTTGTAAATGCCATATCCTTTGATGGTCTTTGGTCGTCGTCTTTCGATGCGAACAACAGCATCGATGCCCCTTTTTATATCTCAGCCGATAAAAATAGGATTGTGATTATGATGAGGCGAACCGACGAAACAGTGATATTTAATGGCGATAATCTGGATATAGCCGAGATACCCTATGGCGATGGCAATTTTGTGCTTGACATCATTCTTCCCCATAAGGATACAGAAATTGACAAGATAATTGATATTCTGTCGGTTCAAACTTTCAATAACTGGATCAACAACGCCAATCCAATCCAAACAGAACTTTCAATTCCCCGGTTCAAATATGGATATAAAATTGAGCTGAACAAGATACTTTCAGAAATGGGAATGGAGATCGCGTTTGGAGGAAGAGCGGACTTCTCGGGAATCTCAAGGGGATATCCATTATCAATAGACAAGGTAACACATCAAGCGTTTATTGAAACAACCGAAAAGGGAACCGAAGCCGCTGCCGCGACAGTTGTCGGCATAAAAAGAACCGCTTTTATTCCAGAGGAGAGATTTGTTTTTAACGCCGATCATCCTTTCATATATCTCATCAGAGAGAAAAAAAGCAATACCATTATTTTTGTGGGCCTGGTAACAAATCCCGAATAAAATAAATATTATTACCTTTATCGAAATATCGCAAATTGATGAGATACCTGTCAGTACTTACTATAATTTTTTTTATGATAGTTATGCCGTTAAGCGGTGGAGAGCCCGTAACCAAAGCGGTAGCCCAGGATCAGGCGCCAATATTCTCCTTCGGGATTATCACTGATGTTCACTATTGTGATCAGGAAAAATCAGGGACAAAAGATTATAGGGGGTCTATTAACAGGCTTAAAGAGGCCATGAATAACCTGACTGTTGATAGCGTCGACTTTATCGTCAATCTGGGCGATCTTATCGACAACGATCACAAGTCGTTTAATCCTGTTATTAAAATTTTTGAAGAGTCCGGCTTAAACATATACCACTGTTTGGGAAATCACGAATTCCTTATCAAGAACAACAAAAAAAACAATATCCCGTACAATATCCCAAAATCGGGTTATTATTCGTTCAGTCGTTATGGATTCAGATTCATTTTCCTTAATGGAAATGAGATAAGCACCTATGCCCCAACAAAGAAAAAAGCAATCGCCGAAGCGGAAAAATATTTGGAAAACTTGAGACTTGAAGGAGCCATTAACGCCAATGATTGGAACGGGGCGATAAGTGTGGGCCAACTTGAGTGGTTGATGGGAGAACTAGATGAATCTGTCAGGAATGGTGAGGAGGTGTTTCTATTCTGTCATTTCCCTATTTTTCCCGAAAGCGAATACAATCTTTTTAATCATATAGAACTGCTTTCCGCGATCGGTAGTTACAGTAATATTATCGCATGGTTTTCCGGACACAACCATACAGGAAGTTACGGCAACCACAACCGTACACA
>DUOU01000275.1 GCA_012838685.1 Bacteroidota bacterium
ATCCTTTGGTTTCACCGCTTCCCTCCTCTTCTTCTGTTCCAATTTGAAATAAAGGGCATTTTTTTCAGCCAGTTCCAACAACCTCAACTTGTCTCCCTTCCTGGGAACGGTGTATTTAATCCCCTCAAGTGACATATCTGGCCTAAAAGGAACTATAATTTCGGGAGAATCACTCGATACCCTTTTCCTGATCTCGGTGATCGCGAACGATAATAAAGACTCTTTTTCTTCGGCAACAACACTTTTCATTGACAGTGTGAACACCTGGATAACCGCCCCATTGACAACTTTCAGATAATTGACGTATGTATCGGTATCATCTTGAGCGATGCCAAATACATCGACATTCCTTATAACAGTGCCCACAATTGTGGATTTTAACTGGAACCCCGACAAAATATCCAACTTTTCTTTTACCGCGTGCGCCTCCTCAAATCTCATCTCCCCGGCATATCTCTTCATCATCTCTTTAAGGTGTTCCTTTACCGTAGAAATATTGCCCTTCAAAATATTTTTAATCTGGTTTATCCCGTTGTCATACTCCTCTTTGGTTTGCAACCCTATACAGGGAGCCTTACAATTTCCGATATGGTATTCCAGGCAAACCTTGAACTTGCCGGAAGAGATTCCGGCAGGTGTAAGTTTTAAATTGCAGCTTCTCAATTGGTACAGTTTTCTTATAAGGTCCAGTAATGTCCTCGCCATTGAGGTTGATGTGTACGGACCAAAGTAGACGGATCCATCTTTTACGTAATTTCTTGTAAGAAAAACTCTTGGGATATTTTCATTCTTCACGCATATCCAGGGATATGTTTTATCGTCTTTCAGCAATATATTGTATCTGGGGCGATACTCCTTTATCATGTTGTTTTCCAACAAAAGAGCGTCCTCTTCGGTGTTGACCACAATATGTTTTATGTTGACCGCCCTTTTGAGCATAACAGTCGTTTTTCCCGACTGGTTCTTGGCAAAGTAAGAGGAGACCCTCTTTTTCAGGTTTTTTGCTTTCCCAACATAGATAATGGTACCGTTCTGATCTACAAACATATAAACGCCCGGCTTTTGGGGCATAGAGGAGAGGATTGGTTTGTGATCAACGGCCATAAATAATCTCTTTGATCCACAAAATAACTAAAATATTGTACAATGGGCAATAAGAAATATCCCCCTCTGTTCTATTTATTATATTTGCCATAGTTCGATGAAAATTTATGTTTTTATATTGTTTTTGTTCCTGCCTCTCTTTCTGAACGGGCAATCACCAGACTCGACTGTTTACAAGTTACTTGATCCCTATTATTTTCATCTGAACTTTCTTATAACCGAACCTTCGTTGCTCATAGATGTCAGAGAACCTTTTGAATACAGGAGAAGGAGATTGGCCGATGCGATAAATATTCCGGTGTCAAGAAATATCGACAGAACTGTCGATACAATAGATGCCAATACTATACTGTTTCTCTACTGCACAACTGAATCCAGGAGCAGCTGGATGGCCACAAAACTATATCAAAAAGGTTTCAAGGAGATCTATTTGCTCAAAGGAGGGATAACATATTGGAGAAAAGAGGGATATCCAACGAAAAGAGGCAGACTGAAACGAAAAAATAAAAAGTAAAGGGATCAGGTTTAAATGACCCTGATCTATAAAAACGCTTATCTTAGTAAAAATTAAAACCCAAAATTATGTTTTCAGGAATAATAGAAGAGGCCGCCCCGGTGGTCAGGCTGGTCAAAGAGAAGGAAAACCTCCATATAACAATGAAATGCTCTTTCACTGGCGAACTAAAGATAGACCAAAGCATATCACATAACGGGGTTTGCCTGACCGTTGTGGAAAAGGAGGGAGACAACTACACTGTTACCGCTATCAAGGAGACCCTTGATAAATCCAATCTGGGCCTTTTAAAGCTTGGAGACAAGGTAAACCTTGAGAGGAGTGTCAGACTTGACGACAGACTCGACGGCCATATGGTACAGGGACATGTGGATCAAACAGCCGTGTGTACCGAAGTTATGGAAGCCGAAGGCAGTTGGTACTACACCTTCGAATATGAACCCGCACAGGAAGATTACATCACCGTGGAAAAGGGATCCGTTTCGGTCAACGGCGTAAGCCTGACCGTGGTCAATTCAAAACCAAAATCGTTCCAGGTAGCCATAATCCCCTTCACCTACGAGGTGACAAACTTCCACCAGATAAAGGAGGGAACCGTGGTGAACATTGAATTCGATATACTTGGCAAGTATATTGCCAGAATACTTAAACAGCAACTGGGAAAGTAATACCGTTCCGGCTATGCCCGCAACTTGTCCCGCGGGACGGTGTTATTATAGATCACTTTTTATGGCTGATAATTAACAAAATTGGCCAATTCTTTAATCGCCTGCCATAAAATCGGGATCAATTGCTCATAATCTACCATCCAGACTCCATCAACCATTGTAACAACATTAGAAAAACGATCTCCTATTTCTTGGGCAAATATGGCGTACTGGTTAGTACCATTTTCCCACGTAACATTTACACTGTGCGCGTTACTACTCAATATAGAGCTCATCGCGCCATAAATATAGTCAGGATAAGTATACTCCGCGAGAAGAGTACTATCAGCCATCCTTAAAGAGGCGTTGTTTACCATAAAAATATCGGACTTCACGGTACCCCCTCTCACATCAATGGATGGGGGTGTAGCGGCCGGAGCACCTGCTGAATAATAACTGTTCAAGATTAAACTATTGGCGGATAAGGTATCAGCGAAAACAGTACCCCCGTTAACATAAAGAGATGGAGATACATAAGTATTGTAATTCAAATCATAATAACTGTTCAAGGTTAATTTATTGGCGTTTATTGAACCACCATCCATGGAAAAATAGGGATATTCATAATTATCGTCAATTTCGTTATATGATGGATTAAGGTATAAATTTTCGGCATTAATGCCTCCTTCGACCGATAGAGAAGTTCCTGATGCTTGGCCACTATAACCATCCGGAGCTGTTATAATTACGTTATTGCTTTCAATTACTGTTGTTGCCTCATAGGGTCGTATAAGCTTCTCCCAACTGCTGGGCGACAACACCCCTATTCCAACATTCCCGTTTTTCAGTATTGTGAAAGCGTTTTTCCTGGTATTTTCGTCAGAACCAACTCCAACGGTAAGGAGTCGATCCGCTTTGATACTTTCATAATAATAATCTGCGGTATCATTGTACATACCGAGAACGGTCTCATAAGGCTGTTTGGCTATCGTTCCATATCCCATAGCCGTTGAAAATTTTCCCAACGCTTTTGTTTCATAACCAATAGAGGTTGTTTTGGATGTATCTTTGGCCACACTGAAAAATTCGCTACTGGTGGTCAATCCCGTCGCCTCATCTTTTATCTGTGTCTCCACGGAAAAGCCCCCCTTGACATTCCCAAGTGTATCGGTAGTAAGATAAATTCTTGTACTATCCCTGGTCACGCGGAAATACTCCTCTCCGCCATCACCCCCCTTCCCAAAATTTCTGAAACTTCCAACAGCGAAACCTCCCTTGATCCCCTTATCTTCGTTCGTTCCAATATAGATTCTGGTACTATCGGCGTTAACCACCAAAAGATCGGATTCTTCCCCCTTTATATTGCCAAAACCTGTTACCGCGAATCCCCCTTTTATTCCCTTATCGGCATTAGCGCCAACATATACTCTTGTACTGTCAGGAGATACCACCAAAAGATTGGTCTCCTGCCCCTTTATATTGCCAAATCCTGTTACCGCGAATCCTCCCTTTATTCCTTTGCCGGCATTGGCGCCAACATATACTACTGTACTGTCGGGGGATACCATCAAAATATCGGTCTCTTCCCCCTTTATATTGCCAAAACCTGTTACCGCGAATCCTCCCTTGATACCCTTTTCTCCGCTGTTCGATACATATACCTGAACACCTCCGTCATATACGGCAAAAATAGTCTGCCCATCCGCGTTCTTGACCTCAAACAACGACTCGTCAGGGGGGTTAAGCGAGTTTCCAACAATATTGATTTTATCGTACTGCACTTCACCGGAAAAAGCATCCGCAGATTTGGCATGTTTAGCCTCAAAAGCATAAGGTACCGCCATTATCGGATTCACTCCCAAGTCGATTGTCGAACCTCCATATGTCACCTCCGTTTTCAGCGAATAGGTGTCGGCTCCCCAGTCGATATTACTGAATACAGTCTGCGTTCCGCTAACATAGGTGCCTTCACCCAAAACAACCGAAACCATACCAAAGGCATTGGTAGTAACACTATGTTTCTCTTTCCACTGAACTCCCCCAAGGCTATTCAAAACCGAGAGTTGAAGATCAATGTCCTTGTTCGCAAGGATGAACCCCGAACCGTCACGGACAACGGCCTGATAGTTAACTCCCTGAGGGGTAACAACCTGAGCCTTGACAAAACAAAACATGAAGAGAAAAATAACTGAAAAAAATAGTTTGGTTTTCATACGATATGTTTTTAATTTTTTATTCTGCATAACTTTCCGGAATCTCTTTGTATCAACTCCGTACATAAGAAGCGATTTTTTGTGCCAAAATAATATTCCGGCGCTGAAGCATTGTACGCTTAAGTTAAACAAAGATATAATAAATATTTAATAGAAAGAATCGATATTTTCCCTTTTTTGAATATCGGGTTTCAAGGCCACAACAATTTTTTGCCAAAGCCAAGACGGTTATCTGTCATTTTGATTGAAGTGAACTTCACCATCCACAAGAATGTGTCCATAAAAACAGCAAAGGGAAATTTTTTTAAATAATGCTTCTTCGCTGTCGAAGCGAGGGAACCAACCGGTTCAAAAACCTTGCCTTCAAACTGTATCCCCTGTATTTTTCCAACTACGGATGTCTCCA
>DUOU01000305.1 GCA_012838685.1 Bacteroidota bacterium
AACGAAGAATTATGTCGAAAATAGGTGTTTTTATCTGTCATTGTGGCGAAAATATCAGTGCAACGGTTGATGTCGTTAAAGTAGCGGAAGAGGCCCGAAAACTTGAAGGTGTAGTGTTTAGCACCGATTATAAATATATGTGTTCCGACCCCGGACAGAACCTCATCAAGCAGACGATCAAAGAAAAAGGACTTACGGGGGTGGTTGTGGCGGCATGTTCACCGCGAATGCACGAACCAACTTTCCGCGAGGCTTGTTCCGAAGCCGGCTTGAACCCATATATGTGCGAAATGGCCAACCTTAGGGAACATTGCTCTTGGGTACACGATAAAAGCGATGCGACAACGCGGAAGGCAATAGACCTTGTTCGAATGCTTGTTGAAAAAGTAAAGTTCAACAAACCGTTATACCCGATAAAAGTTCCTGTTACCAAAACGGCGCTGGTTATCGGAGGTGGAATTGCCGGTATTCAGGCAAGTCTCGATATCGCCAACTCCGGGCATAAGGTTGTTCTGATCGAGAAAGACCCATCTATTGGAGGCCATATGTCGCAGCTTTCGGAGACATTCCCAACACTCGACTGTTCGCAGTGTATTCTTACCCCGCGAATGGTGGAGGTGGCACGGCATCCCAATATCACCCTGATGACCTATTCCGAACTTGAAAAACTGGATGGTTTCATCGGGAACTTCAAGGCAACCATTCGGAAGAAAGCGAGAAGCATTGACGAAAAACTGTGTACAGGTTGCGGGCTTTGTACAACCAAATGTCCGACGAAAAAAATACCCAGCGAGTTCAATGCCGGACTTGGGGTTCGTACGGCCATTTATGTGCCATTTCCACAGGCAGTTCCCAACAAACCGGTAATCGACAAGGAAAACTGCCGGTATTACCTGAAGGGAAAATGCAAGGTTTGCGAAAAAGTTTGTCCGACCGGGGCAATTCGTTTCGATCAGGAAGATGAATTGATCGAGATAGAAGTTGGGGCAGTGGTCGTCGCTACTGGCTTCAATGTCATGGAACCATCCGAATTTCCGGAATATGGTTACGGCAGATACAAAGATGTGATCACCGGCTTGCAGTTTGAACGGTTGGCCTCGGCATCAGGACCGACATTGGGCGAAATACGCCGTCCATCGGATGGTAAGATCCCTAAAAAGATTGTTTTCATTGCCTGTGCCGGATCGCGTGATCCCGCCAAGGGAATTCCATACTGCTCGAAAATTTGCTGCATGTACACGGCTAAACATGCCATGCTTTATCAACACAAAGTTCATGGTGGCGAATCGTATGTTTTCTACATGGACATAAGGGCAGGAGGCAAGGATTATGAAGAGTTTACAAGGCGCGCCATTGTTGAAGATGAAGTGAACTACATCCGTGGCCGCATTTCAAGAGTATATGAAGAGAATGGCAAACTGATAGTAAAAGGTGCCGACACCCTGCTGAACGCCAAGCCGGTTGAAATAGAAGCCGACATGGTGGTGCTGGCATCGGCGGCAGTGGCTAATCAGGGATCGGAGGAACTAGCGCAACGGATGCATATTTCGTACGATGCCTACAACTTCTTCTCCGAAGCCCATCCAAAGTTAAGGCCGGTTGAAACCAATACCGCCGGGATTTTCCTTGCCGGGGCTTGCCAGGCACCGAAAGATATTCCCGAAACGGTATCCCAGGCTTCAGGCGCAGCGGCCAAAGTGGCCATCTTGTTCTCACAGGATGAGCTGAGCCGCGAGCCGGTAGTCGCCGTGGTGAACCGTTCGGCTCCCCCGCTTTATTCCACCTGTGTGGGGTGCTTCATGTGCGTAACGGCCTGTCCGTACCAGGCTATCGGCGAAGAACTTATTACCGACCGCGAAGGGAATGTAATAAAGAAGGTTGCCAAAATAAATCCGGGATTGTGCCAGGGCTGCGGTACCTGTGTGGCTTTCTGCCGTTCAAAATCGATCGACATACAGGGCTTCTCGAACGAGCAGATGTACGCTAAAGTGATGGCCTTGCTAAATGATGAATAATAATTGATATAAGAGAATATATAGATTATATGGATAAACCTTTAACTATGTCTCTATATGTAAAATATAGTTTATGAGCGAATTCGAACCTAAAATAGTGGCTTTTGTCTGCAACTGGTGTACCTATGCGGGTGCCGACCTGACCGGTACCAGCCGAATAAAATACGCGCAGAACGCGAAGATTATCCGCTTCCCGTGTACAGGACGGATCGATTTCATGCTGCTGCTGAAGGCTTTTGCCGAAGGTGCCGATGGAATTATCGTTTCAGGGTGCCATCCCAACGACTGCCATTACACTTCAGGCAACTTCCATGCCCGAAGGCGCTGGATTACCTTCAGGAGCTTGCTCGATTTCCTAGGAATTGACGTGCGCAGAATCCAGTTTTCGTGGGTTTCGGCCGCGGAAGGCGCCAAGTGGGCCGAAATCGTGAACACTACCGTGAACAACATTCGCGAACTGGGACCATATACCGATTACGCGAAAGTGGCTGTTCATTTGAAAAAGGAGGCTAACGTATGAACGAACTGATAAAGAAAGCGGCATCGCTGCTCGAAGCGAACGAAGTACAGGTGGTAATCGGTTATGGATTGGTATCCACAAAACGACCCCAGGTAATTTTTGTAACCACACCCGCCGATTGTGAACAGTTGATGTTCGACAGTAGATGTATTCAAAATCTGGCTGTTTACCTTACCAAAGAGGAGGTCAAGAAGCTTGGGAAACCTGCTATTATAGCCCCGCTTCCGGTGTTGAGGAGCATTGTTCAACTGGCCGCCGAGAATCAGCTTACCGAAGCCGATCTGGTTGTTTTGGGCATCGATCCCGATGGAAAATCGGTTGAATTCGGCTCGTTAGAGGCCATTGAATCTTTTTTGTCCGATCATAAGATTGTAATCGAGGAGAAATATCTGAAGAAGATTGAAGAGATCAGGAATATGCCGGTAAGCGAGCGGTTTTCTTATTGGGTAGAGCTGCTTGAACCATGCTTTAAGTGTTATGCCTGCCGCGCGGCCTGTCCGTTGTGTTACTGTAACCGTTGTACGGTCGAAAACAACCAGCCGCAGTGGATCCCTGTGGCTTCTCATCCGCAAGGTAACCTCGAATGGCACGTGATGCGGGCGATGCACCTCGCCGGGCGTTGTACCGATTGCGAAGCCTGTTATCATGCCTGTCCGCTGGGCATTCCTATTCATCTTTTGAACAAATGTTTGCTTCAGGATCTATCCGAAAACTTTGGGGATTATGGGCCAAAAGCGACCAAACCCAATATGCTTTCGAGTTTTGATCCCAATGATAAAGAATCATTTATATGGTAGTTATGCGAACCGAGAATTATTCGATAAAAAAACCTTCGATAGAGAAGTTATTCGACAATCTGGCCGAAAGGGGAAAGACCATATACGCTCCGAAAAACAACGGGGAACGGGTCTTATTCCAGAAAATAAAAAATTTCGGCGAAATGGCCGGGGATTATCTGGTGACGGCCAATTCGGCCAAAGAGGTTGTCTTCCCGCGCTACGAAAAGGTTTTTTCCTATAAGAAGACAGAGGATGGCATTCTGATAGACGATCCTGCCGATATTCCTTTTCCCGAAGTGGTGTTGTGGGGCTCGCGGCCATGCGATGCGGCCGCGTTCATTCCCCTGACCAATATATTTGAGCAGGACTATACCGACAACCTATATAGCAACCGCCGGAAGAATTTGTTGGTGTTGAGCTTTAGTTGCGATACCTGCGATGAGTTCTGCTTTTGTACCTCGGTAAATGGCGGCCCCGGCAATACTGCCGGCAGCGACATTCTTTTCACCAAACTTTCGACCGGCGATTTCCTGGCCGAAATAATCACGGAAAAGGGCAAGAAAGTTGTTGAGGAAAACCCCTCGCTCTTTGAAGCCTCTCCGACAGAGGAAAAAGAAGGGAACCTCGCAAAGGTGGAAACCCGGTTCAACCAGGATGAAATCCAGGCAAAGCTCCATGAGCTGTTCGAAGACCCTCTTTGGGCCGAAAAATCGAGGGCTTGCCTGGGATGCGGCTCTTGTGTGTTTGTTTGTCCGGTTTGCAGTTGTTTCGATATTCAGGACGAAGCGCACGGAAGCCACGGTACCCGTTTGCGTTGCTGGGATTCGTGCGGGTTCTCACTCTTCACCCTGCACGCTTCGGGGCACAATCCCCGGCCTGATCAGGGAGCGCGCTGGCGTCAACGAATACTTCATAAATTCCGGTATATGCCCGATAAATCAAAGGTAGCCGGATGTGTCGGTTGCGGGCGTTGTTCGCGTTCATGCCCCGCCGGGATCAATATTTTAGATACAGTCACCGCATTATAGAAAACCAACCATTTTATAAATGAAATTGTAAATCACATATATGGAGATAACTGACATGAGCAATCCAAATATCTACATACCTTACCAG